>NZ_JBILJQ010000099.1:0-14993 GCF_044377145.1 Aquimonas sp. | reverse complement strand
GCGAGCGCACATGCGCCCGCCATCGCCGCACCTCCGAACACGCCATCGACCGCTCCTCCGTTGGGGAAACCGGAGACGGTCGGGAGAATCAGGTCAGGAAGGTAGGTGAGGTGGGCGGACGCTTACGATCTACGCCGACGAAGCCGAAGCGGCCAACTGGACCGAAGACGACTGGGCCGCCTGCTATGCCGGCCACCAGGCCTACAGCGATGCGATGGAAGCCGCTGGCGTGCTGCGCGGCGGCGCCGAGCTCAAACCGGTCGCCACCGCCCGTACGGTTCGCTTCGCCGTCGGCAAGCCCGGCCGCCCGATCGACGGCCCATTTGCCGAAACCCGCGAGAACCTGGGCGGCTACTACCTGATCGAAACCGACACCCTCGAGGAAGCTGTCAACTGGGCCGAAAAAATGCCCTGCATGCAGGGCGGGGGTGTCGAGGTTCGTGAGTTGGGTATGGGCGGCTAGTGCGCCATCCTGCACCGAGCGACGCGGATCGTCGCTCGGTGTGGGGCGCCGCAAGCCCTGGTGTGGTCGGCGCTGTTCGCCCGCGCCGGCAAACCCGACTGCAAGCCTTGAACAGGGCGAACGTCGCTGAAACCAGCGCGTGCCGCGTGGATCGAACCAGGCTCAGTTGTCACCGGGCCCAACCCCGCTCGCGCTCATCGGCCCCGCCCGGCGGACGAGGCTGCAGGGATTCGCTCAACCCGCTGCCGACAGGCGCTTCCGACGCCGCCACCACAGCAGACCCGCCACCGCCAGCAGCACCGGCGGCAGTGTCCATGCGGCCAGTCGCTGCATGCGTGCCAGCCAGGCCGCGTGCAGCTCACGTTCGACCTTGTCGAAATCCGGCGCCGGGCAGTCCTGGCCGAAGCGCCCACCCCAGGGCACATAGGCGCCTTCGCGCAGGTAGCGGCGATACAGCTGCTGCGCGCGCTCAGGGTCGGCGTCCAGCACGTAGCGTGTGGCTGAGCACATCACCGCGGCAAAGGCCTGCGAACGCGGCGGCAGCTGTGCTGCGGCCTGTTCGGCCAGGTTCGCGGCGAGGCCGCGGTAGTGGTAGCGGTGCAGCGGCTGCGCGCGGCTTTCGGCCACACGTGCGCGTTCTCCGTCGCTGGTCCAGTCGCCTTCGATCGTCAGATCCAGTCGCCGGCCCTCGTCATCGTGGATGCCCCGTTCCCAGGCGAGGTAGGCGTGCAGGTCATACATGCCGGAATACTCGGCATAGTCCGGATCACCCTCGTAGCCAAGCAGTTCCAAGCCGTGTTCGCGTGCGATGGCGGCCGCCGCATAGCCGGCGCGGGCGCGATCAAGCGGGTCACCCGCCAGGCTTGCGGCGCGCGCTTCTACATAGCGCGCGGCGGGCTCGCGCAAGGGCTTGGCATCGATGAATGCCAGCGCCTCATCGTCGCGACCTTCGCGCAGCAGGCGCCGCGCCAGCAGGGCGCGGATCGCCTCATGCGCTTGCCGAGGTGCGCCCAGTTCGGGCAGGGCGGTCGAACCCGCCTGCGGCGCGACGCGCTCGACGAACGCCTTCAACTCGTCGACGGTGACGACGCGCTCGGCGACGTAGGCGGTGTCGGTCCAGTAGCGCTCGGCGCCGGCGTACAGCAGCTCCAGCGCCTGCACGAAATCCCCGCGCGACAGGGCCAGCGTGCCGGCTTCGCCACGCACCCGGCAGGCAGGCTTCAGCTCATCACTGCCGACAGTGTCGCCCTCCAGATCGCGCAGCGGCGTCGGGCCCCAGTTGTCCTGCGCAGGGAAGGCCTCGGCTGCCCGTGCATACGCTGCCGCAGCAGCATCCGGATCGCCCGCACGCAGGGCCAGCTTGGCACGCACCCAGTGCGCCAGCGGCGTCGACACATCGCCCACCAAGGCACCGGCATCGTCGAAACGGCCGGCGCGGTAGGCCACCGCGCTCAGCCGATCACGGGCAGGATCGTTGGCAGGCAGCACCGCACCCAGCGCCTGCAGCAACTCGACTACCGCCGCGCTGTCGGGCGGGTTCGGCTCCGCCCAAGGATCAAACCCCTCAGCCCCGGTGTCTGCCACGCTGGACAGCTGCGAGGGCAGCTCGTGGCTGCGTGCGAACAGATAGGCGACCAGCAGACGGCGACCGTGCTCGCCCTGCATGAGCTGCTCGCGCTTGGCGGGGTCGGGCAAGGCATCGCGAACCACGAACATCAGCGAGTTGCTGCCACTGGTGGAACCCAGCGACGCCTGCTGCGCGTACAGCGTGATCGCGTGTTCCAAGTCACCCTGGTTCAACTCGATGCGCGCTTCTTCGCCCAGGCTTGCGGCCGCCAGCCCCAATGGATCGGCGCGGCCGCCCTGCACTTCGGAACGCAGCTGCGCAAACAGTTCACGGGCGGCATCGAATTCGCCGACGTCCGCGCGGATCCGCCCCAGCATGTACAGCGCCATCGGCCCGCGCGTGCCCTGCTCCGCCACCGGCAAGGCCAGCACCTGTTCGAACTGTTCGATCGCGCCGAGCGTGTCCGACGCGTGCCAACCCGCTGCGCCCGCACTGTAGTGCAGCACCGCCGGCGCGAGGCCGTCACCTTCCGCCAGCGCGGTGGCGACGCTGTCCTGCGCGCGCATCCGCAGCACCTGCGCCTGCTCGGCCGCGCTGAGTCCGGCCGCCTCCGCCTCACGCAGGCCCGGTTCGGGGGGCGACCAGCCGCGATCCTCGACTACCGGCAGGGGCGGCCCCGCAAGGCTGGCAATCCGTGCGGCCTCGAATCCGAAACTGCCCTCGGGCATCAGGCCCAGTACAGCGCCGCGTTGATCCAGCAGGGTCAGCGGAAAATCCGGCCCGCAGGCCAGGCTCGGCAGACTGATCAGCGCCAGCGCAGCGGCAAGCGCATGGCGCGCAACAAGACGGGTGGACATGCGAACTCCGTGCTGGATGGCGGCGCGCTTCAGAAGGCTGGTCACGGACGGCGCTCTCCTCAAGCCGCACAGCCTACGGTTTGGCTGCGGGTTTGGGCAGGGCTTCCGGCACGCGAGCGGGCGCGCGCTCAGGTCCGGGCGCGTATCCGCGGGCAGGTTCAATCGGCCCGCAGCGAGCGAAGCCCAGCGCGAGGGTCGCCGCGGGTTTCATCCAGGGTGGATCATGGCTGCGCAGGGTGGTGGTGCCGGTCTGCAGGCGATAGCTGGCGAGGCCTTCGATCAAGCCGCAGTGCACGGGCAAGTCGAGCTGCGCAGGCGCGCGCGCATCGGTGTCGGCAGGATTGTGCAGGGCGAGGTCGTACAGACCGCCGCCGCGGTCGATGAACTGCAACGCGATCCGCGAGACAGGCGCATCGCCACGCATGACCGCAGCCAGCGTCGCCGGCGCCCAGCCGCGGCGGTCACCCTGCACCGGCAGTCGGAACCACAGCAGGCCGCGTAGCACGGGCAGCGTTTCGTTCTGCAGCGTGCGCACAAAGCCGGCGACTTCGGCCGGGTCAGCGTGACGTTCACGGGCGCCGGCACCGCTGCCATCCAGCCCGCCCTCGGCGTCGACAGCGATCGGACGACCATCAGCGGCGAGCTGCACGCGCAGCGAGTACGCCGGCAGCGCGACCCGGAACGGCTGCGGCGCCTGCGCCTGCCAGGCGCGCGTCCAGCGCAGTGCATCGGCGCGGTTGAACAGGGCCAGCCGGGTGGCGTCGAGCGCATGCACCTGCAGCACGCTTTCATCCGCGGCGGCGCGCAGCTTTGCCAGATCCGCCGGGCTGTCCAGCCAGCTCGGCAGTGCGGTGATCGACAGCGCCAGATCCGCCGGCAACGCGGCGCGGAAGCGCGGCAACCACGCGGCGTACTCGGCAAGGCCCGCGCTGGCGCAGTCGTGGTCGACTTCGACGCCGCCGACGCGCACGCCTGCAGCACGCCAGCGGTGCACGATCCCGGCGATGGCGACGCCGAGCTCAGCCGCGTCCGCGCGCGGTCGGCTGCCTTCGATTCGCAGCACCACCCGCACCGGCAAACCGCGGGTGCTCAAGGCAACCAGATCGGGCGAGGTCTCAACCCGCGCTGCGGCGGTCTGCTGCAGGCCCAGCACGCGCAGGCCGGCGAAGTCTGCTGTGCGATCGGTCACCGCCGCGGCCACCGCAGGCGTCCACTGCCGCTGCCAGACGTAGGCGGCGTGGTCCAAGGGCGGCGCAGGGGCAGGCGCACAGGCCGCGACGACGACGCAGGCGGCCGCGAGCAGCCGGCGCGCCGAATGTCGGGTCAGCGCCCGAAGCACATGGGACTCAGACGTGGCCGAGCGTCGAGCTCGCAGACCGGGTTCGTGCTGCAATCGGGCAACGTCGATCAGCGCGAGCCCCGCCAGGGCCAGGCAACCACAGCCCAGTTCTCACCGGCATCGGCATAGCGACCGACCTCGATGAAGCCGAGACGCAGATGCGCGCGCAGTGAAACCTCATTGCGCAGCGCGATCTCGGTCAGGCACAGCTCGATCGCCGGATCGACACTGTCGCGGGTCTGCGCATACAGCCGCCCGATCAGGCCACGACCGCGCCAGGCGGCGTCGACGCAGACCTGCCCGCCGACCACATAGCGGTAGTCGGACAGCCAGCGGCCGGCCAGCTGCATGCGTGCGAACTGGTCGAACATCGGCGCCAGGGTGGGCAGGAAGTGCTGCATCGAGGGCGCCATCGCCAGGCTGTAGCCGATCACCTCACCGGCGTGCAGGGCAATCGCCTGCGGCACGCTGGCGGCCATTTTTGCCAGCAGGGCTTCGTCGTGTTCGGCATACACGAAACCGGACTGGGCCTGCTGATCGGCGCTCAGGCGGGTGTGCAGGTTGCGCTGCTGCAGGGCCAGGATGCCGCGCAGATGCACAGGCTCGCGGGCGATGCTCAGCTCGGGTTCGATGGCTGCGTTCATCCGCGCATGCTGCCAGCGCGCGGGATTGGGGTACAAGCGGGGCGCGGCACGAACCGGCGGCGAAGCCCTTGGCTTCGCCGCCGGTGCTGGGCTCAGAAGCGGTAGCCCACGCGCGCGTAGTAGAAGCCGCCGTTGAAGCCATACGGCGTCAGCGGCGGGAACTTCGCACCCACCACATCCTCACCATACGGGTTCAGCTCGGGCTCCTTGTCGAACACGTTCTGCGCGCCGATGTTCACGAACATGCCATTCGTGAACTTGTAGCCGACCTCGACATCGACGAGGAAGGCGCTGCCGCCGTAGATCGGCAGACAGTCCGGACCGTTCACGCAGCCGCTGTCGACGTGGTCCTCGTAGAACGAGCCGTAGTAGTTGAAGCGGGTCAATGCGTGCCAGCTCTGACGCGAGTGGTTGATGGTGAAGCTGCCCTTGGTCCCCGGCAGCGCGTCTTCGAGAATCTGCACCCGCGCCGCGCCAATGATCGACGGGGTGAAGTCGGTGACCTCGGTACGGTTGAAATTCATCGCCAACGCGTAGTTGGTGGTGCCGCCGAAGTGATCGCTCTCGTAGCTGCCGACCAGATCGACGCCGCGGGTTTTGGTGTCGAAGTCGTTGATGAAGAAGCGCACGCTGTCGAGGCTGATCGCCTCCTGCACACCCTGTGCGACCAGGGCCGCGCGGTCAGCAGCGCTGAGCGTGAAGTTCTGGCTCTGGGCGATCCGGTCTTCAACTTTGATCTGGTAGTAGTCGGCAGTGAACAGCCAGTCGTTGTTGCTGTACACGGCGCCAAACGAGATGTTGAACGACTCCTCCGGCTGCAGCGGCTTACCGCCAAAACGCGCGGCGATCGGATTGGTCGGCGGCAGGGTGGCGGTATCTCGCAGCTCGCCACCGAGGAACTGGGTGGTGACCGCGCGCACATTGCCCTGGCCGGGGGTCGGCGCGCGGAAACCGGTGCTGACCGCAGCGCGCAAAGCCAGCGTATCGGTGGCTTGGAAGCGGCCGGTGAACTTCCAGTTGGTGGTGGTGCCGAAGTCCTCGTAATCCTCGTAGCGCACCGCCGCAGCCAGCATCAGGCGCTCGTGGAGATCACCCTCGATGTCGACATAGGTCGCCCAGTTGGCGCGGCTCCAGCTGCCGGCATCGCGCGGGCTGAAACCGGGGAAGCCGTTCGAGCCGATCGAGAAGCCCTGCGAGGCCAGCGGGCCAATCTCGAAGCTGGCCTGGTCGCCGTTGAAGGCCTCGAAAGTCTCCTCGCGCCACTCCAGGCCGCCAGCGACGCTGAGGCCGTACTCGGTCCAGGCCGCATCGACCACCTTGACCAGATCGATATTGAAGTTGGTTTCGGTCTGCTGGTACCCGCCCGGGTTGAAGCGGTTGCCCGCCGGTTGGTTCGGCCCAAGCGAAGCATTGACGGTGTTGTAGATGTAGAAGTCGACCTCGCTGCGGCCGAGCGAACCGCTGACGTCGTAGCGCAGGCCGCTGGCGGTGGTGCCGCGCACACCGGTCACGAGCGAGCTGTCGCCGACGTTGCCGCCGAAGCGCGGGGTGAAACCACCCGGATAATCATCGAAGAAGCTGAAGCAGTTGGCCGGCAAGGCGCCGACTTGCGCATTGACGGTGCTGAAGGGCACCAGCGCACCGCCGGCGCCGCGCAGGGCGATGCGCGGGCAACCGGCGCCGGTGAGATCACCGATCAGCAGGCTCGCGCCGCCATCGTTCGAGAACACGCCAGCACGCGAGGTCGGGTTGCGGTAGTAGAAACCGCCGTCGATGTCGCGCGAGGCGGTGTTGCCGAACAGGTACCAGTCCATGTCCTCGCTGAGCTCAAGGCCCAGATTCGCGGCCAGCTTGAAGTCGCGATTGACTTCCGGGCTGCCCCAGATCTGTGCGGGGTTGCGCACGTTCGGGTTGCCGCTGGCGGTCACTGCCGCTGCGTCGCCGCGCTGCACGCTGCGACTGGTCGAATCGGCTTCGCGGTACTCGAAGCTCAAGTTGGCGAAGCCCTGTGGCGTCAGCGGCAGGCCGATGTTGCCGGCGATCTGCCCGGTGGTGCCGTCACCCTCGTAGTGCTGGCCGCTCATGACCTCAAGCGCGCCGCCCGAAGAAGCGGACTTCAGGTTGAAGTTGATGACGCCGGCGATCGCATCCGAGCCGTACTGGGCCGCCGCGCCATCGCGCAGCACTTCCACCTGGCCCAGGCCGATCGACGGAAACACTGACAGATCCGGACCTTGCGAGCCGTCGGACAGACCGCTGCCGAGGAAGGTGATCACCGCCGACCGATGGCGTCGCTTGCCGTTGAGCAGCACCAGGGTGCTGTCCGGCGGCAGGCCGCGCAGATTGGCCGGACGCACCAGGGTGGCAGCGTCGCTGATCGGCTGCTGGTTGACGTTCAGCGACGGAACCACCGTGCGGATCTGGTCGAGTACGTCGGTCAGGCCCTGGTTGTGGAATTCTTCGCCGCTGATGATGTCGATCGGCACCGCCGAACCGGCCTCAGTGCGCGGCTGCTTGCGCGAGCCCAGCACCGAGATGACTTCCAGCGTGGTCGCGTCGTCGCTGGTCTCCGCCGCGGAATCCTGGGCCCCCGCAGCGGTCGCCGCCATCGCCCCGCCGGCCCAGACCAGCCCGGCTGCCATGGCCGCCCATCAATGCCACGCGCAGTGCGCGCGCAAGCTGATGGGTGCGAATTCCCCCTCGCATATTCATGTTCATCGGTCGTTCCCCGCTTGAATTGAGTGATAACGCAGCACTACATGTTTCGACGCCACGCGCCGGCGGCCTGCGTGCGGATACGCCCCCCGGCGTTCCGATCACACTGCGACCCCTGTACCGGGCGTTCCTTCCGGCACGTTGGACATCGTTCCCACGCCTGCCTGAGCACCTGCGGTGCCCCCGGCGAGAGGCGTTCCGTCTCCAGACCGTCTGCGACCGTCCGGATCTGAACGCGCCCTGAGTATGCCTCTAGTCATGGCCGACGGGAATCCGCTGCAAGCCCGCAAATGTGAGTGATTCTTCAGCGCCGCGACGATGACGTGGGCGGGACACCACGTTCGATCCGGGCCCGGCACCACGGCGGGCGCTGCGGCCGCTCAACGAGCTACGTGCAGGCGGACGGCAGCGCAGTGTGGAGTCGCCGCCGGCGTTCCGAGGTGCTTGCCGCCGGGAGCGGGCCCGCAGGAGCTGCGTTCAGCTCAAGGGCAAGCGCGCAAGCAGCCGCCAGCGTGCCGAAGCGAGAACTCGGCGTGCTGGCGGACTGGGTTGCGGGGAGATGCAGTGCTTACAGCAGCAGGCGGCGGATGTCGCCCAGCTGCTTGGCAAAGAAGCTGGCAAAACGCGCGGCTTCGGCACCGTCGATGACACGATGGTCGTAGGACAGCGACAGCGGCAGCATCAGCCGCGGCTCGAATTCCTTGCCATTCCAGACCGGCTGCAGGCTGCTCTTCGACACGCCGAGGATCGCGACTTCAGGCGCGTTGATGATCGGGGTGAAACTGGTACCGCCGATCCCGCCCAGGCTGGAGATCGAGAAGCAGCCGCCCGACATGTCGGCCGGGCCGAGCTTCTTGTCGCGCGCCTTCTTGGATATCTCGCCGAGCTCGGCGGCCAGCTGCAGCAGGCCCTTGGAGTCGGCGTCGCGGATCACCGGCACCACCAGGCCATCCGGCGTATCGACCGCGATGCCGATGTGGAAATACTTCTTGTAGATCAGGTTCTCGGCGGTTTCATCGAGCGAGGCGTTGAAGCTCGGGAACGCCTTCAGCGCCGCCACCGCGGCCTTGATCATGAACACCAGCGGGGTGACTTTCTGGTTCGGGTTCTCTTCACCCATGCGCTTGCGGAAGGCCTCCATCTCGGTGATGTCGGCCTGCTCGAACTGGGTGACGTGCGGAATCATCGCCCAGTTGCGCGCCAGGTTGGCGCCGGAGATCTTCTTGATTCGCGACAGCGGCTGCGCTTCGACTGCGCCGAACTTGGCGAAGTCGACCTTCGGCCAGGGCAGCAGGTTGAGGCCGCCGCCAGCACCGGCAGTGGCTGCGACAGCCGGCCGCGCCAGCGCCTGCTTGACGAAGGCATTGACGTCTTCGCGGGTGATCCGGCCCTTGCGGCCCTGGCCGCTGACCTTGGCCAGATCGACTCCGAGCTCGCGTGCATACAGGCGCACCGCCGGGCTGGCATGGGGAACGTTCTGCGGCAGCACGGACGCTGCGCTGAAGCTGACCGGCGGTGTGCGGGTGGGCTCAGCGGCTGCCGGTGGCGGCGTTTCGGACTTGGCAGGAGCTTCTACCTTGGCCGCTGCTGCGGTCGGTGTCGCTGCCACGGCCTCGACTCTGGCCGGCGCTTCGACCTTGGCGGGCGTCGCAGCCGGCGCGGGCGCAGCGGCGCCGGCGGCATCAACCTCGATCAGAGCGACCACCATGCCCTCGGACAGGCTGTCGCCCAGTTTGACCTTCAGTTCCTTCACCACGCCGGCCTCCGAACAGGGCACTTCCATGGTGGCTTTGTCGGACTCCAGCGTGACCAGACCCTGATCCTTCTTCACGCGATCACCCACCGACACCAACAGCTCGATCACAGGAACGCCGGAGTGGCTGCCGATATCGGGAACGCGTGCTTCAACCACGGTGGCCATGAAGTCTCCTTGTCGATCGCTGCTCAGTGGGCGGCTATTGTGTCGGCGCACACCCGCATGTTCCAGCCTGTTCGCAGACGTATGCAGCGGCATGCAAGTGGTCCGCAGCTCGGAGCTGTTCGCCGCGGGTGTCCGCGCAGGCGGACACTGCGAATGCCCACGGACAGGCAAAGAATACTCAACTGTTTGATTTAATTGTTAAAAAAAGTTGGCACGCGTTCTGCTTAAGGCCTGATACGACCACAGCCCAGCGAACCGCCACCATGTTGAACCACGTGATCGAAGTGCTGCACCAGCTCACGCTTGAGGCCATTGCCCTGGTGATGGCTCTGCTTTCTGCGGGCTTCTGCCCCGAATCTGCGCCGTCGGCCCCCAAGAAGGACGCCGCCGAGGTTCGGCAGGAAGCACAGCAGTCCGGGCCGGACCGCGCCCAAGCCGCGGTAGTCAAGCGCGTCGATTTCGGCGATGCGGACGCGCATACGTCAGCCCGGCGACGCAGTTCGGTATAGGCCCGCTTGGCGGTGCGCTGGATGGCGCATCGCGCTCCGGAGGAGCCGCTCGATCTGGCGTACAGCCGCGAGCACTCGGTGAACGCAGTTTTCTCGATGGCAGCGCGATCGAGGGCGGAATCTCACGCTCCTGAGCTGGCACCGGCGGGCCATCGCGGCATCGAACCAAGGGGCCGGGGTTGTGCGTGCGGGCCCCAAGGACACGGGCCCGCGGCGGATGTGGGCATCCGCCAACTTCAGGGACGAAGACGGGCACGACACAGGATGCGGCGTGCCCGGCGGCAGGCCCAACTCGGGCAGGGATGCCCGGGTCTGGTGCTTCGCCCGATCGCAGCTCTCAGACCGCGCCGCGCTCGCGCGCGATCGCGCGGTAGCCGATATCGCGGCGATAGAAGCCGCCCTTGAAGCGGATCCCGCGCGCTACCGTGTACGCGCGCTCGGCCGCCTTCGCCACCGTTTCGCCCAGTGCACACACGGTCAGCACGCGGCCACCGGCGGTCAGCACATCGCTGTCGCGCGCGAGTGTTCCGGAGTGGAACACCTGCGCGTCCACCGGCAGGGTGTTGTCGAGGCCTTCGATCACATCGCCACCGCGCGGTCGCGCCGGGTAGCCTTCGGCCGCCAGCACCACGCCGATCGAGGGCCGAGGGTCCCAGTCGACCGTGATCTGGTCCAATTTGCCGTCGAGCGCGGTCTCGATCAGCTCGGCCAGGTCCGAGCGCAGCCGCAGCATGATCGGCTGGGTTTCCGGGTCGCCGAAACGCACGTTGAACTCCAGCACCTTCGGCATGCCGGCCTTGTCGATCATCACCCCGGCGTAGAGAAAACCACTGAAGGGCGCGCCCTCGGCGGCCATCGCGGCCAGGGTCGGTTCGATCACTCCGGCGCGGATGCGGGCGTCGATTTCGGGTGTCACTACCGGTGCTGGCGAGTACGCGCCCATGCCACCGGTGTTCGGGCCGAGGTCGCCTTCGTCGCGGCGCTTGTGATCCTGCGAAGTCGCCATCGGCAGGTAGTGCTTGCCGTCGCAGAGGGCGATGTAGCTGGCCTCTTCGCCTTCCAGGAATTCCTCGATCACCACCCGCGCCGAGGCCTCACCCAGCGACTGCGCACCGAGCATGTCGTGCAGGGCCCGCTCGGCATCGGCCAGGGTCAGCGCAACCACCACGCCCTTGCCGGCGGCAAGCCCATCGGCCTTGACCACGATCGGCGCGCCGACCTTGTGCAGATAGGCCAGCGCGGGCTTGAGTTCGGTGAACACGCCGTAGTACGCGGTCGGAATGTTGTGCCGGGCCAGAAAATCCTTGGCGAAGGCCTTGCTGCCTTCGAGCTGGGCGGCGATGCGCTTTGGGCCGAAGCAGCGCAGGCCAGCCGCGCTGAAGCGATCGACCACGCCGGCCACCAGCGGCGCCTCGGGGCCGACCACGGTCAACGAAACGCTCTCGCGCCGGGCCAGTTCCAGCAGGCCGTCGATGTCGGTCGCCGCGATCGCCACATTGCGGCAGCGTGGCTCGCGCGCAGTGCCGGCATTGCCCGGCGCCACCAGCACCTCGCTGACCCGTTTCGACTGCGCCAGCTTCCACGCCAGCGCGTGTTCACGCCCACCGCCACCAATCACCAGAACCTTCATGCCACTCTCCTCGAATGCGTATCGTGTGGGCGCGAGACGCGTGCTCGACACCTGTCTGCCCACTCCCTCCGTGGGCGCGGGGCCGGTAGAGAGGGGCACATCGGTCTGTGCCAGCACCTTCCCCCTCTCCCCAACCCCTCTCCCACCAGGGGAGAGGGGCTCGAATCAGCCATTGTCGATGGCGCAGATGTCCGCTCGCGATCTGCCTGGATGCAGACCTCGTGTTGGATCAGTGCCGGAAGTGGCGGCGGCCAGTGAACACCATCGCCATGCCGTGTTCGTCCGCGGCCTGGATCACTTCGTTGTCGCGCATCGAGCCGCCCGGCTGGATCACCGCGCGGATGCCGACGGCGGCAGCGGCGTCGATGCCATCGCGGAACGGAAAGAAGGCGTCGGAGGCCATCACCGCGCCTGGCACCGCCAAGCCGGCTTCCTCGGCCTTCAGGCCGGCAATCCGGGCGCTGACGACGCGACTCATCTGGCCGGCGCCGATGCCGATGCTGCGTTGGTCACGCGCATACACGATCGCGTTCGACTTCACGTACATCGCCACCTTCCACGCGAACAGCAGATCGGCGAGTTCCTGCGCGTCCGGCTGGCGCGCGCTGACGCAGCGCAGGTCGGCGGCGCCCAGCGTATCGGTGTCGGCATCCTGCACCAGCAGGCCGCCGTTGATGCGCTTGTATTCGAGGCCGACCAAGGCACCGCTGAGATCGCCACAGGCGAGCACGCGAACGTTCGGCTTCTTCGCAAACTCCGCCAGGGCCGCGGCGTCGACGCTCGGCGCCAGCACCACTTCGACAAACTGCCGGCGCACGATCTCGGCGGCAGTCGCCGCATCCAGTGCACGGTTGAAGGCGATGATGCCGCCGAAGGCCGAGGTCGGGTCGGTCGCATAGGCGAGGTCATAGGCGGCCAGCAGCGACTCGGCCACGGCGACGCCGCAGGGGTTCGCATGCTTGACGACCACACAGGCCGGCGCCTCGAACTGACGCACGCATTCGAGTGCGGCATCGGCGTCGGCGAGATTGTTGTAGGACAGCTCCTTGCCCTGCAGAAAGCGCGCGGTGGCGACCCGACCGGGGCCGGCGCCCGGCTCGACGAACAACGCGCCACGCTGATGCGGGTTCTCGCCGTAGCGCAGGCTCGCCGCGTGCTTCAGCGACAGATGCAGTGTGCTCGGCCACGCGCTGGGTTGTTCGACATCGGCGGCGCGCTGCGACAGCCACTCGGCGATGCGACCGTCGTAGTGGGCGGTGTGTGCGTAGGTCTTGCTGGCCAGCTCGCGGCGCAGCGCGGCCTCGGTGCCGCCGGCGGCAAGCGCGGCCTCGATCCGCGCATAGTCGGCCGGATCGACCACCACGCTGACGCGGGCGTGGTTCTTGGCTGCTGCGCGCAGCATCGCCGGGCCGCCGATATCGATGTTCTCGACCGCGTCCTCATAGCTGCAGTCGACCCTGGCGACGGTGGCTTCGAACGGATAGAGATTGACGACCAGCAGATCGATCGGCGCGATGCCGTGCTCGGCCATCACCGCAGCGTCGATGTCTTCGCGACCCAACAGACCACCGTGCACGCGCGGATGCAGGGTCTTGACCCGGCCGTCCATGATCTCGGGAAAACCGGTCAGGTCGGACACATCGCGCACCTTGAGGCCCGCCTCACGCAGGGCACGCGCGGTGCCGCCGGTCGACAGCAGCTCGACACCCGCTGTGGCCAAGGCGGCGGCCAACGGCAGCAGGCCGGTCTTGTCGGAGACAGAAAGCAGGGCGCGACGAATCGGTTGCAGCGTGGCAGTCATGCGGGGCTCGGGGAGTCGGGGGAGTCGAAGGACTCGCGCCGCACCTCAAGCGCGCGGCGCGGGAGGGTGTGGGGCGGGCTTCAAGCCAAGCCGTATTGACGCAGCTTCTTGCGCAGGGTGGCGCGATTGATGCCAAGCACTTCGGCGGCACGCACCTGCTTGCCGTCGCAGTGCCGCATCACCTCGGCCAGCATCGGCGCCTCGACCTCGGCCATCAACAGCGCATGCAGGTCACCGGCGGCGTGATCGTCCATATCCTTCAGGTAGCGCGACACCGCGCGGGTCACCGCGCCGCGCAAGGGTGAACCCGCAGACGCGACCTCGGCATCGGGTGCGTCCTCGATCGGACTGGACTCGGTGCGCAAGGCGACAAGATTCACGGGCGGGCTCCGGCGGCAGGTTCAAACACTGCGGAACAGCGGGCCATTCGCACACGGGCGGACGGTCGCTGGCAGGTTCGAAAGGTGGCCGGGGATTCTAGCAAGCAGAATCCGCAGGGGAAGATCCGCGGTCCGCAGAATGCAAATTCTCCGACCAAGCCTGAGCCCTTGTCGGCACCCACAACGGCGAAGGGCGCCCATCACGGACGCCCTTCGCCGGATTACGCGGTGTTAGCAGGCTCAGGCGGCCGAGCGCTTGGCGTCGTCGTGGAACTGCTCTTCTTCCGTGGAACCCTTCAATGCGGTGGTCGAGCTCTGCCCGCCCTGAATGGTCTGGGTGACGGTGTCGAAGTAGCCGGTGCCGACTTCGCGCTGGTGCTTGACCGCGGTGAAGCCGCGCTCGGCGGCCGCGAACTCGGCTTCCTGCAGCTCCACGAACGCACTCATCTGATTGCGCGCGTAGCCGTAGGCCAAGTTGAACATCGAGTAGTTCAGGCTGTGGAAGCCGGCCAGGGTGATGAACTGGAACTTGTAGCCGTAGGTCGCGATTTCCTTCTGGAACTTGGCGATGGTGGCGTCGTCGAGGTTCTTCTTCCAGTTGAAGCTGGGCGAGCAGTTGTAGGCCAGCATCTTGCCGGGGAACTTGGCGTGGATGGCCTCAGCGAACTTGCGCGCGAACTCCAGATCCGGCTTGCCGGTTTCGCACCAGACCAGATCGGCGTAGGGCGCATAGGCCAGGCCACGGCTGATCGCTTGATCGAGACCGTTGTTGGTCTTGTAGAAGCCTTCGACCGTGCGCTCGCCGGTGCAGAAGGCGATGTCATTGGCGTCGATGTCCGAGGTCAGCAGGTCGGCGGCTTCGGCATCGGTGCGGGCAACGATCAAGGTCGGCACGCCCATGATGTCGGCGGCCAGACGCGCGGCGTTCAACTTCTCCACCGCCTCGCGGGTCGGCACCAGCACCTTGCCGCCCATGTGGCCGCACTTCTTGACCGAGGCCAACTGGTCCTCGAAGTGCACCCCGGCGGCGCCGGCCTCGATCATCGCCTTCATCAGCTCGAAGGCGTTCAGCACGCCGCCGAAGCCGGCCTCGGCATCGGCCACGATCGGCGCGAACCAGTCGAGCTCGTCATTGCCTTCGGCGTGGTGCAGCTGGTCGGCGCGGGC
>NZ_JBILJQ010000152.1:0-4203 GCF_044377145.1 Aquimonas sp. | reverse complement strand
TAACCGCGAAGTGCACGCTTTTTTGGATCGGATCGTGCGTCTCTGGAACGCCAACCTCGGCATCCCGAGCGAGCAGCTCCCTGACGCCGCAGATGCACTGCGCGGGGCCACCCCTTGCGGCCCGCAACTGACGGACCATCTGCGATTCACCTGCCGCCGTCCGGACTACTGGATCGTGGCGACCGGTGGAAGCATTTCGATCGGCTGTTGTCCCGATGGTTCCCTACCGAACGAATGGCAGTACATCGCCATGGATCGTGTCATCGCGCTTTGCAACGCTTTCGTCGGCGTTGCCGATGACAGATTCGACGGTCTAACTCGCCAGCGTAGATTGGTCGCCCTCCACGACGGCGCCGCCGAAATCCAATCAGGACACGTCGCAAACGTGATCAACCTTCTCGACTGAGCGGAGAACGAAGAGCTCCGTCTACCCACCAACCCAAAGGGGAGCACGCCTCCCCTACGGGGGGCGTGCGTTTCCCCATCAGGAGAATCTCATGTCAACGACTACCAGCTCTTTCAAGGCGCAGCCCAGCGGAGGAGAGATCGACCTCTACACACGGATGCAGCACCTCTGCGCCAACGCCCAGCTCACCGCCGGGCTCTTCAACGCCTACAGGCAGGACCTGACAGTGCACGACCGCAGCTACATCGCGGACGACGCGCAAGCCGGCGACGCCCTGCTGTGGGTCATCAAGGACTCCGGGACCTGGCTTGCCCTGGTCGACGAGTCGCGCGTTCATGCCCATGCCGTCTTGCGAACAGCGCGCAAGGACGAGCAGATCTACCTCATCGAGGTGGATCGGCACACCGGAAAGCTTGCGTACGGCCGAATTCGCTCCCTTGACCGCTCTCACGCTTGGGACATCGTCGATAGCCTCAGCGTTCGACCGGACCGTGTCCCTCGCAGGACCTACATCAGCGAACACCTGAAGGCCTTGAACCTCGACCACACGGTCGTGCCCACAGACCTCTCGCGCATCGCGAGCGAGCGCGGCCAGTGCGCATACCTCAAGTTCGAGGGAAACCTGCTCCGCGTCATTGTGCCGACCGCAGGCATCGACCGGATCCTGCACCGGCCGGAGATCTCCTCGCCGGCGGCTTACAGGCTCGAAGTAACCAGCGCCTTTGGCCACGCCGAGCTGCATGTGATCACGGCTGCCGCGTTCAAGCGTCGTCTCGCCCAAATGGAGAAATCCGGCGCGCGGCGCGCCGCCTGAAACCAGCCTGCTGAACCCCGAGGCCGACCCCATTTCGGGGTCGGCCTTTTTTTGTTTGCAGGATCGGAGTGTCAACCCCTTGCGGCGATGGGAAGGGCCGCGCGACGATGCGATCGCGGCCTCCTCGGCCATGCGTGTTCGCAGCGAAAGCTGCTCGGGTCGCCCACCCAGAAAATGCGGCACACACGGGCCAAGTGCCCACACCCTCGCGGGGATTTCCCCGCCAGGGGATCTCCGCGATCACACCGAGGAGATCCCCATGTTGATCGACACCGATCTGTGCTTCACCCATCTGGACACCGACCAGGCCCTTCAGGTCGAAGCGCGCCTCAACGAGGTGCGCCGATTCATGCACGGCGAAAGCCGATTCCTGTCTTACGCCGATGAATCGCCTGAGGCGATCAAGCGCGAGATCGCCTCGCGTTCGGCACTCGGCACTTTCGCCCGCACGCGCTCTACAACGGGTTCACCACTGCGAGCGGCCTGACGGATTGCACGCGCGGGGACGGCACGGCCCGCACCAGAAGCCGCCGATCCACTGCAACCGCGGAAAGTCTGCGCGTCGCCGAAGCATGCTTCCAACGCGGCGCGCTCGATGTCCTCGAGCGCGCCGCGAAAGAGCCAGAGCGCCGGCGGACGATTCTCGGGCGGCATTCAAACCTCCCTGTTCTGACCGGATCAGTCTCGCGAACGTCCTGTACGCCCCGAAAGCCTGGGCTGTGCGCCTGCGCTTCCAAGTAACGCCAGTCCCGCTGGCGCCCCTCCCGTGACATCCAACCACCTCCCCGATGAACCGGCACCTTCGGAAGCGCTTTCCCTTCCGGGGGAGAGCGGTCCCGGAGGTCCCGGTGGTCGGGATCAATCAGGAGCACCCTCATGGAACAGAACACAACGGCCACCATCCACGTGGCCACCACCTCCCCTGCTGCGTCGGCGCCGTCGATCGGTCTGCAGGAAACCAGCCGGGACATCCTGGCCAAGAAGTACCTGATGCCCCACGAGTCAGGTGCGGACGACACCTTCGAACGCGTGTCTACGAAGCTCGCTAACGCCGAAGCACCCGAGCTACGGGAGGCAATCCAGGCGGAGTTCCGCCGCGCCTTCGACGCGGGCTTTGTCGCCGGCGGCCGAATCATGTCCGGCGCAGGCCGCGACGCGGCGAATGTCACCCTGATCAACTGCTTCGTGCAGCCGATCGGGGACTGCATGACGGGCCGCGACGAGGAAGGTCTTCCCGGCATCATGGATGCGCTCGCACAGGCCGCGGAAACGATGCGTCGCGGCGGCGGTGTCGGCTATAACTTCAGCCGCATCCGTCCGGCGGGCGCCTGGGTCAGGGGGACGCAGAGCACCGCGTCAGGCCCCTGCCCGTACATCGACACCTTCGATGCGATGTGCGCGACGGTGGAGAGTGCCGGCAGCCGCCGTGGCGCGCAGATGGGCGTGCTCGACGTGTCGCATCCGGACATCGAGGCTTTCGTCGAAGCGAAGAAAGTTCAGTCTCGCTGGCGCAACTTCAACGTCAGCGTGCGGACCTCCGACGCCTTCCACGCCGCCGTCGATACGGACGCAGAATGGCAGCTGGTACACCGCGCGCAGCCCCATCCGGCAACGCGCCCCGAGGCGTTCCAGCGAGAGGACGGCCTGTGGGTCTACAAGACCATCCGAGCCCGAGACCTGTGGGATCGCATCACGCGGATGACCTACGACTATGCCGAGCCGGGGATCATCTTCGGGGACCGCGTGTCGACGGAGAACAACCTCTGGTACTGCGAGTCGCTGGACGCGAGCAACCCGTGCGCGGAGCAAGTCCTCCCTCCGTACGGCTGTTGCTGCATTGGGAGCTTGAACCTGACGCGGTTCGTACGGAATCCGTTCACGGCGTACGCGAGCTTCGATTTCATCGCCTTCGCGGAGACCGTGGGTCCCGCTGTCCGTGCTCTCGACAACGTGCTGGACGTGACCGCCTGGCCGCTGCCCCAGCAGCATCAGGAGGCCATGAACAAGCGTCGAATCGGCCTCGGCTTCTTCGGGCTGGGCAGCGCGAAGTTCATGCTCGGTCTGCGGTACGGCTCGGACGACTCGGTGCGCTTTGCCGAAGCCGTGTCGAAGTGGCTGCGCAACGCCGCCTATAAGGCGAGCATCGAGCTTGCCAAAGAGAAGGGCCCGTTCCCGCTGCTGGACCGGGAAAAGTACCTGGAAAGCGGCTTCGCTCAGAGGCTGCCGGACGAGATCCGCGAGGACATCCTCCGATACGGCATCCGCAACAGTCATCTGCTGTCGATTGCACCGACCGGCACGATGGCCCTGAGCTTCGGGGACAATGCCTCCAATGGATTGGAGCCCGCGTTCGCGGTGAGCTACCAGCGTCGAGTGCGGCAGCCGGACAACTCCGAGCGCATCGTGGACGTCGAGGACCACGCCTACCGGCTGTTCCGAGCGTCCGGCGGAGACGTCAGCAATCTTCCCGCGCACTGGGTCACGACTCAAGACCTTACGGTGGAGGATCACCTGCGGGTCATGGCGGCAATCGTGCCCTACATCGACGCCTCGATCTCGAAGACGGTGAACTGTCCGGAGTCGATGAGCTTCGAGGACTTCGGAGATGTCTACCTGCGCGCCTACGAGCTGGGCCTAAAGTCGTGCGCGACTTACCGTCCGAGTGGTGTTCGTGGCTCGATCCTGATCGACCCCAACGCCGCGAAGGCCGCAGAACGCACCGACGATCCGGATCGCCGACTGGTCCTGAAACCGGCGGCCGGGCTCACCGAGGGCTCACTGCGTTGGCCGCGACGACCAGACTCACCAGACGGCTCGCCGAGCTGGACGTTCCGCGTGAACGCGCCTGAGGCTCGCTTTGCAATCACCGTCGCCCACTACGAGAACGGGACGAACCATCCGTTCGAGGTGTGGGCACAGGGCGCCGAGGTGCCGCGCGTGCTGCCGGCGATCGCCAAGGTGCTGTCGGCAGACATGCGCACCA
>NZ_JBILJQ010000003.1:0-165059 GCF_044377145.1 Aquimonas sp. | reverse complement strand
CATCGACGTGCTCACCCGACTGCCGACCACGCGCAACCGCGACATCGACAGCTTGCTGCCGATCGAGGGCTGGGCGCCGATCTGCAACTGAGGCTCAGCACGGCGAGTGGGGAAGCGGTAGGTGGCTTGGGCGGACGCATACCGCGCAACCGCGACATCGACAGCTTGCTGCCGATCGAGGGCTGGGCGCCGATCTGCAACTGAGGCTCAGCACGGCGAGTGGGGAAGCAGTAGGTGGCTTGGGCGGACGCTTACGGCGAATTGCTGTCCGACGCCATAGCCGGCGGGGAAGTCGCGGCAGCAGGCGATCTGGTCGACCGCCTCGGCGAGGCTGATGCTGCGGTCGGTGATCTCCGGCGCCGCCGAGTCGTTGCCGTAGCCCGAAGTGTGCGAGAACAGCTGCAGCAGGTTCATGTCGGCCTTCTCGCCGGTGAACTGCGGCAGCAACTCGCTGACTGGCGCTTCGGCATCCAGCACGCCGCGGTCGATCAATTGGGCGATCCGGATCGCGCTGGCCAGCTTGCTGGCCGATGCGATTGCCACCACGGTGTTGGCGTTGTACGTGCCGGCGTAGCGTTCGAGCAGCACGCCTTGGCGGGTGCCGATGAGTACCGCCCCCCCGGGCAAGCCCTCGGTCGCAAGAAGGTTGTCGAAGCGGCTCAGTGCCGGCTGAAACGCGCAGATGCCGCCGGCCTGGGCGGTGCTTGCCATGAGCAGTAGGGAAGCGACCGCGCACACACCGCTACGGAGGACCTTGCCTTGCTTCATCGCACATCTCGCAGTGGGGAGGACTGAGCGCAACAACGCACAGCATCCGACTTGGTTGACGTGCTCTAGGCGATTTGATTGCCTGTGTGGCGATTTCCCAGTCCGGCGACGGATCACCTGAGCCTGCGGTCTTCGGTGCCTCATTCATTGCGAAGGCGGAACCTGAAGTTGCGCCCTGATCGCAGCGGCGATGGTGTCGAGTTCCGCATGCTTGATGCCAAAACCAAACAGCCCCACGGTGCGGGCAAGCAGGCGCAGGCCGAAGCCAAGGCTGTCGCCGGGCCGACGCGGGATGCAGTGCAGGTGCAGGTGGGGAATGTGCTGGTTGGCGGCGACCCCGTCGTTGAGCAGCAGATTGCTGCCGCCGCTTGCGTAGCCGGCGGCCTCCTGAGCCTTGAGGATCGCGTCGGCCAGCAGGAACAGGCGACGCTGCTCGACGCCATCAAGCTCGGCGAGGCGGCTCACATGCCGCCTTGGAATCAGCAGCACATGGCCCCGTCGGATCGGGTGGATGTCCATCACCGCCATCCACTCGCTGTCCTCATGGACGATGCTGGCCGGCAGGCGTCCGCTGGCAATGCCGCAGAAGATGCAGTTGTCGGGAGCTGCGCTGGCGTTCATTGGGCATGTTCCTGGCAGGCACGAGCCGCTGGCTCGGGCCGCGCCTGCGGTTTCGGTCGTGGCAGTCGAAGTGTCGCCAGGGCGCCATAGTCGACCTTGCCATTGCTGTTGAGCGGCAACGCATCCAGCACATGCACCTCGGAGGGCAGCATGTAGGCTGGCAACCGTGCCTTGATCGCCCCCGTCGCCTTGCGTGCGTCGTAGTGCGGACACACAACAAACGCGGCCAAACCAGAGGGTGCGTCGGCGCCGGGCGGGATGATCGCAATCACCGCGACTTCGGCTGACGCGTCTGGCGTGGCGCAAGCCTCGCGTAGATGGGCTTCGACTTCCTGCAGTTCGATGCGATAGCCGCGAAGTTTGATCTGTCGATCGGCTCGGCCGAGGAACAGCGCGCTGCCGTTGGGCTCGATCACCGCCAGGTCGCCGCTGCGATACCAGCGTTCGCTCGCGCAGCCGGTCAGCGCGCGCTGGACAAAGCGGGCTGAGGTCTGCTGCTCGTCTTGCCAGTAGCCAAACGCGAGCTGCACGCCGCCGAGCCAGAGCTCGCCGGCTTCACCGCTGGCGCAGCGCTCGCCAAGCGCGTTGACCACGGCGATCTCCATCGCTGGAAACGCGCGTCCGATCGGCACCACGCTGCGATCTGCATCGGCAGCGACAACGCGGTGCGCGGTGCAGGCGATGGTGGCTTCGGTGGGGCCATAGATGTTGTCGCAGCGGGCGTGGGGCGCGGCTGCAAGCCACGCCCCCGCCAGTGGCCCCGGCAACGCTTCGCCACAAAACAGTGCCAGTCGCAGCGAGGGAAAGGTGCCCGGCAGCAGCTGCTTGAACCGCTGCAGCGCAGCCGCGAGCGAGGGCACCGAGAACCACACGCTCAACTGGTGTTCCTTGACGAAGTCCGTCGGCATCATCAGCGCCTGCTTCGGCACGCAGTACAGGCAGGCGCCCGCGGCCCAGGTGACGAACATGTCGTGCATCGACAGATCAAACGTCGGCTCGAAGAACTGGCTGCAGCGCTGGTGTTCGTCGAGTTCCGGGTACTGGGCGAGCACCGCATCGACATAGGCGCACAGCGCGCGGTGCCCAACAGCAACGCCTTTAGGAACGCCTGTGCTGCCCGAGGTGAACAGCACGTAGGCGATGTCGCTGTCATCGATGTCCAGCCCGGAGGAGCGGGCCGAGTGACCCAGCTCCGGGCCTGTAGCGGTAGCTTCCGGGCTTGCGGCAATCCGCGATGCTGCGGCATCCGCTCCGTCCTCAGGTGCCACCACCGCGAGCGGGAAATCCAGCCTGGGCAGCAGCTCAGGCAGCATCGACGCACCGTTGCCGTCGCAGATCAGCACGCTGGGTCGAGTGCGACCCAGAATGTTCGCCATGCGCTCGGGCGGGAAGCTGGTGCCCAGCGGCACATGGATGCGCCCTGCCAACATGCAGGCTAGAGGCGCGCAGTAGGCGGCAAGGCTGCGGTCGGCCAGCGTGGCGCATACGCTGCCCACATGCGCCAGCAGACGTTCCCGCAGCCGACACACCTCGGTGTGCAGCTCGGCATACGACCAGCTGCGGCCATCCAGCCACAGCGCGGGCCGCTGCGGGAAGCGCTGGACCGCGGCGAGGAAATAGCGGGCGGCAGAGTACGTGTCCATGGCCACTGGCTCGCTCACGCCGCCTGCTGCAGACGCGGCAGGAGATGCCCGCGCAGCAGGTCGGCGATGCTCTGGTCGTAATAGTGGCCGAAGTGGTCGCCGCTCTCGTCAAAATGCAGGCTGCCATGGCGAAGGCCGTCGCAGAGCGCCTTGCCGATGTCAGGGTGGGTGACGACGTCATTTCCGGCCACATGCACCACCACCGGCTGGGTGACATCGTGGGTCCATGCGTCTTCGCGTTCCCCGAACAGGGTGCGCATCATGTTGGCGTAGCGGAACAGCGACTCCGCATTCCGGAACGGCAGGCTGGTCATGTACATCAGGTAGGGGTCGGTGCTGGTCAGAATGCTGCTGAGCATCTTGTTGTCACCTGCATCGGCGCCACCGGCACCGTAGATAAGCTCACAGTACTTCTCGGCCATCCGGTGGTTGCCGGCGATCTTGTCGAACAGCGAGCGGATGCCTGCCTCGAAGCGGGTAACGCGCACGCTCTCGGACGGTCGGATCGACACCCCGGGGTTGAGCAGCACACCTGCGCGGATGGCGTCTGGAAACGCCGACATCGCCCGCAGGACGATCTGCGCACCGCTGCTCCAGCCGGCGACACCAACCGGGCCCAAGTCCAGCGCGCGCTGGATATCGACCAAGTCGCGGGCATGCTGGATCGACCCGCAGGCTTCGAGGTCGAAGGGCACTTCGATATTGGGCACCCAGCGGCATTCCCAGGTGACCACGTGGAAGTCGTTCTGCAGGCGCTGCGCCAGCGGCCACATGAATTCGGCCGGCATGCCGTAGGCGTTGGCGAGGATCAAGGGTGGCAGGGTCGGATTGCCGCAGCTGAACACCTTGAGGTTCGCGCCATCGCTCATGCTGACGATCTGCATGCGGAAGCCGCCGCCGACTTTCTCTTTGTCAAGCTCATCCAGGAACGAGCTGAGATAGCGGTCGACGTCGTCCCAGTCCAGCTGCGGCTGCGGAAGAGCCCTGCGTTTGAAGCGCTTGTCGGCGTTGTAGTAGCCGGAATAGAAGCGGGTGCGCTCGTCGAACAGGTCCTGCAGCGGGCTCGGGTCTGCGCTCTTCTTTGAAACGAAGGCGAGGCGATCGACGCCAGTCTTCTGATCGATCATGCCGATCAGCTTCGGCATCGCCACGCCCTCCGGGTTACTGAGGTGGAAGTAGCGCTGCTCACCGAAGCCCTGCGCGCCGAGCTGCAGCATGTCGTAGACGCATTCGTCGACCGGCGTCAGGTTGGCGGTGGCGTGCTCATCGCCCTCCAGCTCCAACCGGTGCTTGAGCTTCAGCAAGGTCTCGCGCAGGCGCCGGACTTCCTTGGTGAAACCGTAGACGCCAAAGCGCGTGGTGCCGCTGTGGTGCGATGCGCGCGGCCCCATCACCACCGTCGGGCGCAGGATGCGGAAGCTCAGCCCCTGCGACTCACAGAACTCGATCACACGGTTCTCGGCGAAGTTCTTGCTCTCTTCGTAGACGTTGTTGTACTCGCGATCGAGCGAGTGCCGCTCTTCCTCGATCTGCCCCTGCGCCTTGCCGACGCTGTAGGCCGTGGATACATGCACGAACTCGGCCGGCGCGCCGGCTGTGTTGCCTTCAGCGAGCGCGTGAAACAGCGCCAGCATGTTGCCGGTGCCTTCGACGTTGTGCGCGATGATCTCCTGCCGGTGCCTGTCCTCGAACTTCAGGCTGGCGGCGCAGTGCCATGTCTCGCGGAGGCCGGCGGCGCGCAGCTGTGCGATGGTGTCGGCGTCGATGCCGCAGCGCGGGTGGGTAATGTCGCCGATCAGCACTTTCAGTCGGGCGTCCAGCATGGCCTTTGGCAGGGCTAGGCCGTAAGAAGCTGCGCAATCCGCGAGGTGGGCATAGAGCCGCGCGCGCGCCTGGTCGGGCGAGTCGCCGCGCACCAGCGCGTAGACATCACCGGGCCAGGTGATCCGGCGCAGCAGATAGTGGCCACCAAGAAAGCCGGTGGCGCCGGTCAGCAGGATGGGGCGCACGGGAGCGCTGGGGATCAAGGTGCTGGGGTCACGGGTTTCGGGGAGGGGCATGGCGAGACTCCGGAATCTGCAAGTGGACTACGCCTCGCCGCAGCAGCGGCGGGGCAGGGAAGGGGGCGGCTCGGCGATCAGAGCTCTTGTTCGATGTGGTCCGAGGGGCAGTGGTGCTTTGCGTGCGGCGCCATTCAGCCCGCGCATGCGCGGCGCGGCGAACCTGCGTTCTGCGGTGGGGCATGGGTGAGGGGTGCACTGCGTTGCGACGTCAGCCCTCACCCGCCGCGGAGGAAGTGCTGGCGGACCTGGGCGAGGCTGGCAGTTTTGGGCATCAGATCCGGCGTCACCGGAATCTCCCGGTCGATCAGTTCCTCGATGATCAGGATGTACTCCACGAAATTCAGCGAGTCGATGATCTTGTGTTCGAACAAGTCGAGTTCATCGTCGATCGTGTCGAGATCCGGGTGCTTCTCCAGCAGCCAGGCGCGAAGCGTTTCGATGCCAAGAGTTGCGGTGGTCACAGAGTCTGTCCTTCCAGATTGATGCCGATTTCGTTCATGAACTTCAGCGGGCGCTTGAGCAGCCTGGAGACGTGGTGCTCGCGTCGCGCTGGGTGCGAGAGCAGCTTTCGGCGCAGCGCCACGCCGGCCTCGATGCCGCTGTCGCGGTACATCGCGGGCTGATAAAGCGATTCGATCGAGATCTGCACATAGCGCTGCAGATGCGCGACCGCGGCCTCGCGCTCGGCGGGGTCGGCGGCGGCGAAGGCGATCTCCTTTGACTGGCTGAGAATCGTGCGGCCGAAGGTGATGTGGCGGGCCTCATCCGCGTGGTGGATCTGGTGAATCATCCGCACGAAGGGCGTGACGCGTTCGTCGCCGCCGGCGATGACGTTGTAGTAGCCGCCAATCTCTTCAAAAATTAGGATGCGCGCGAACAGTAGGAAGAACTCCATCTCTCGACAGAATCGCTCGCCGGCGACGTTGACCTTCTTGCTCGAATACACCTTGCCACCGTAGCGACGGCAGAACTCTGCGAAGAACCAGAGATGCTTGTTTTCCTCGTCGATGAAGTGGTGGATGTAAGTATCGATATGCGGCAGATCAGGCGCATAGAGCTGTGCCGACAATGCGCTCAACAGCTCGCGTTCGCCTTCCACATTAAGGCTGAACTGATTGATGCACTCCCATTTTGACAGCAGCTTGAGCTGCTGCTCGGGCATCGTTTCGGCATGTTCGGTGCCATACACGCTCAGCAGTTCCGGCGGCAACCACCACTGGTCATCTGGCAGGAAGTCCGGCCACTCGATCTGGGTGAAGGTGTTGATGTGGCGCTCGCGCGACAGGCTGACGAGCTTCTCAAGTCGGGACGCGAAGGCGGGGTCCTCGTCGATCTGCCTGAGATCACAGGCTTGCATGGCGATGGTCGATTGCATTCGGCTTCCTCATGGCGGCTCGGGTGAACGCGTTCCAGCGGCGAGGCCGAGCCCGTCAGCTATCCGCGCGCCCAGCATTCGCCTGGCAGATGCTTGTCTGTCGTGCGCGACGGTGGCTGTTTTCCGACTTGCGGTGAATCCGCAAGATTGGAAGTGCTTCGAGCTGGAGACCTCAGGGGACCTTCACGCGCAGAGTGGGTTCACTTGGCGGAGAAGGAATGGCGGGACAAGGGCCGATGGGGCGCCGCGTAGAGAGTGCGGCGACTGTCCTGCAGGCGGCTCGATTCGAGGTTCGAACGTCCGCTCGTGTTATGGCTTGAGGATACTAGGAAACATCAGAACAAATCCACGCGCGATCTGTTCAGCTTTTGCATGCGTCGATACATTCTGACGGTATCGGACGCCGAATCCACTCAACTGGGGAAACCGGGCGCTACTGTATCGGAGCGAGCTCCGCTCCACAGCTCTGAAGTGGTTCGACGCCTTGCGAAAACCGAACGCAAACGCCCGTATGGCCACCATTGCCCCGAGAACTCCGGGAGGCCATTGGAGACCTCCCGGATTCACTTCTCTCACGGGCGCGAAAGGTTCTCTCGCAGGAAATTCTGACGGATATGGATGACAGAGCGAGGTCGATCGATCAGGCTCTGGCCGCCTCATCCCGTAGTTCGCGGCGCAGAATCTTGCCTACAT
This sequence comes from Aquimonas sp., assembly GCF_044377145.1. Lineage (NCBI taxonomy): Bacteria > Pseudomonadati > Pseudomonadota > Gammaproteobacteria > Lysobacterales > Lysobacteraceae > Aquimonas > Aquimonas sp. The sequence continues at coordinate 157,896 of NZ_JBILJQ010000003.1, read as the reverse complement.
TGCTCTTCGGCAACTCGGTGCGGAACTCCACGATCCGCGGCTGCTTGTAGCCAGTCAGATGTTCGCGTGCATGCGCCTTGACTTGCTCGGCGGTCAGGCCGGGATCCTTGCGTACGATCACGATCTTGACTGCCTCGCCCGATTTCTCGTCCGGGACGCCGACGGCTGCGACTTCCAGCACGCCAGGCATCAATGCGATCACGTCCTCAATCTCGTTCGGATACACGTTGAAGCCCGAGACCAGGATCATGTCCTTCTTGCGGTCGACGACGTAGAAGAAGCCCTTCTCGTCCATCCGCGCGACATCGCCGGTATGCAGCCAACCGTCGGCGTCGATGCTCTTGGCCGTGTCTTCAGGGCGTTGCCAGTAGCCGGCCATCACCTGCGGCCCTCGGATGCACAGCTCACCGACTTCGCCGGGTGGCATCATCTTGCCCTCGTCGTCCTTCACGCAGGCCTCGGTGGACGGAACCGGAAGGCCAATCGCGCCGGTGTGCTCGGTCGAATCCATCAGGTTCATGCACGCAGCGGGTGAGGTTTCGGTCAGCCCGTAGGCCTCGACCAGGGTGCAGCCGGTGACCTTTTTCCAGCGTTCGGCGACTGCGCGCTGGACCGCGGCACCGCCGCCAAGCGACAGGCCCAGCCGCGAGAAGTCGAGCTTTTCGAAGCCCGGGGTATTCAGCAGGCCATTGAACAAGGTGTTGACGCCGGTGATCGCGGTGAAGCGAATGCCGGACAGGATCTTGACGAAGCCGGGCATGTCACGCGGGTTGGTGATCAGATGGTTCAGCCCGCCGAACTTCATGAAGACCAGACAGTTCGCCGTCAGCGCAAAGATGTGATACAGCGGCAGCGCGGTGATGATTTCCTCTTCGCCAAGCTTCACATTGGTGCCCAGCCAGGCCGCTGACTGCTGCATGTTTGCGACCAGGTTGCCGTGGGTCAGCATGGCGCCCTTCGATACACCGGTGGTGCCGCCGGTGTACTGCAGAAAAGCGATGTCAGCCGGCGCGATATCGACCGGCGGCAGCTTTTTGCCAGCGCCCTGCGCCACCGCTTCGGTGAAATTGACCGCGCCCGGAAGGTTGAAGTCGGGGATGGCCTTCTTCACGTACTTCAGCACGAAGTTGACGATCTGGCGCTTGGGGAAGCTCAGCATGTCGCCCACCGCGGTGGTAAAAACATGCTTGACGTCCGTTTCGGCGATCACCTCGGCCACCACGTTGGCAAAATTCTCAACCGCGATGATCGCCACCGCGCCGGAGTCATTGAGCTGGTGTTTCAGCTCGCGCGCGGTGTACAGCGGATTGGTGTTGACGACGGTCAGCCCAGCCCGCAGCACGCCGAAGATCGCCACCGGGTACTGCAGCAGATTGGGCATCATGATCGCGACGCGGTCGCCCTTCTTCAGCTTCAAGCTCAACAGCAGATGACAGGCGAACTGGTAGCTGAGCCGGTCAAGATCGTCGTAGCTGATCTGCTTGCCCATGTTCTCGAAGGCCGGGCGCTGGCGATAGCTCTCGCAGCTGTCCTCCAGCACCGAGACGATGTTGCGGTACTGGTCGAGATCGATCTCTGCGGGGACGCCTTTGGAATACTGGGCCAGCCATGGACGCGCGACGCTCATTCTTGGTCTCCTCCCTGTGGGCACTGCGGTGCCCGAATTTGTGCCGTCAGATGCTGTGGTGCAGCGAGGCACCGTGCTCTGGGGTATGTTTCCCCCGATTGGAGCATAGGCTCCCGAGGCAGGCAAGGCGCCTGCATGCGGGAATGCGGTGTGGGACACAGGCGAGCCGCAGTGCTCGGGAGATTGTCATGGGCCACTTGACTGTCATGCCGCGACGCGTGTTCTTCAGCGGCGCAGGGCGCATGTGTGCGGCGGCGCTGCTGGCGCTAGTCATCGCTCTGCCCGGCTGCGCGGTCGAGCCGGCCGAACAACGACTGCAGGCTTCGGTGAACGGCCTGCAGGCGGCGATCGAGGGGCGCGAGGTCAGCAATGCGATGGACTTCATCGCCGACGATTTCGTCGGCACCGGTACGCTGGACCGTGAAGGCGTACGCAACATGTTGCGCTTGCAGGTGCTGCGCCACGCGCAGCTGGGCCTGACTTTGGGGCCGATGCAGACCGAACTTCTCGGCGACCGCGCCACGGTGCGTTTCACCGCGGTCGCCACCGGTGGCAGCGGCGCCTTGATCCCCGAATCGGCGCGGGTGTGGGCGGTGGAAACCGGCTGGCGCGATGACCACGGCCAGTGGCGTCTGATCTCGGCGCAGTGGAAATAGATCGGCCTCTGCACGATCGTGCGTTTAGAGCCCACCACACAGCGGCCGGGCTTTGCCCGGCCGCTGTGTGGTGGGTTACTGCGAGAAGTTCAGCGCGGCAGTTCAGCGATCTCCAGCGCGTGCTGGCGGCGTTCCGACAGGCTCATTCGCGATTGATCAGACAGGTTCAGATCGCGTAGCGCATACGGGGCTCCGAGCGCGCCGGTGAGTACATCGGCGGGAAAGCGCAGTTCCAGCGTGCCGCGACCGGCGGCAAGAAGCTCGGCACTGTGGGCAAGCGCCATCGGCTTCAACTCGCCATGGCTGTCGCTACCGTAAAGCGTGCCGCGCAGCTCGAAGCGCCCGGCCGCGGACGTCTCCACCGGCAGTTGCACCGCAACGCCGCCATCGTGTGACTTGAGATCGGCACTGCCCAGCAGACGCGCGCTGGGTTGGCTGACCATCACGGCGGTACGGGCATCGCGTAGCACCTGTGCCTTGCCAAGCGTGCTGGCACCGAAAGCGTGGACTTCCCAGGGTTCCATGCCGCCGCCGGCGTCGGCCGGAAGTTCAATCAGGGCGATGCCGCGGCCGCTCTTGTCGAGCACGAAATCAAGCGCGAAGCTGCGCCCGTCCGGCGCCGTGATCAGGCCCGCAATGCGCTCTGCCGGCACAGGCTGGCTGCCATCGAGAAACGATGCCGACAGCTCAACCTTGCCACCGGCGCTGGCCTGAAGGCTGTCGGCGCTGAGCTGCATCGACAGGCGGCTCTGCGGCTCCAGCACATGCATCAGCACGCCCGAGGTCGACTTCGGCATTGCGATATCGATGCGCTTGCCGGCCAGGCCCGGTGCCAGCTGGAACACCACTGTTCCCTCGCTGAACACTGCGCCGGCGGCCTTGAGTTCGGCGTCGCCGGCGGCGTGCCGCACCACGCTGGCGGTGTCCAGCAGTTCGCCATCGGCGCGAATAGACAAGTCATCGATCGCGATGCCGCCGGCTTTGGCTCCGCCCTGGCTGCTGATACGCACCAGCGCGCCGTCGGCGGTGGGGTTGAAGCCAAAGCCGCGCTTGGCCTGGTCGGCATCGAGCTGGGTCCAGAACTCGCGGCTGTCTGCTACGTGGGGTTGCGGCGTTTCGAGGGCTGCCTCGGGGTCGAGTGCCCAGGCGAAATGCACCGCCTGCTGCTCGATCGCGGTGAGCGTCGCCGACTTGGGCGCAGCCAGTACCGAAGGCACCAGATCCGTAGCGCTGCGCTGCAGCTGCAGGGTCTGCGCATTTGCACCTGCGGCGATGAGGAGGGCGGCGGCAAGCGCGGAGATTTTCAGGATTCGCATTCTCATGACCCCTTAGATGTCGTTACGCAGGATGACGTCCAGGCCGAAGCACTGGCGCCGGCTCTGGTGGTGGCTCAAGTAGTAGCCGTTCGACATCGCCTGAGTGTCGGTGAACCAGGGCGTGCCGGCGGCCTGCTGGCTGCTGCACTCCAGAAAGCCGTCCGAGCAGCTGTTCAACCAGGCCTGGGTGATGGTCAGCCCAACCTGGTACTGGTAGCCACCGCAGAAGCTGTTGCTGGTCCAAAGGGCCGAGCGCACATTGCTGCCGGTCACCGACCAGAAGCCTTTGGGCAGGGCAGGGCGGCCGGCGGTGCCGTACAGGTTCTGCGCGTTGTACTGCGCCATCCAGTGGGTCTGCTGCATTTTCACCGCATCGCTGGCATAGCCCAGCAGCCAGCCCAGCGATTGTTCGAACACGTTGCCGGCTGTCACCGCGTTCGCAAGCGGCGTGCCGGCCGAAGAGGGAGCCAGCGCATTGACCCAGCGGATCTTGCTGATGATGTCCGGATAGCGGCTGTCGAAGGTCGGGTTGGACAGGATCCAACGCATCACATTGCCGCCGTTGGAGTGCGTGATCACCACCAGGTCGGTGATACCGCGGGCGTTGATGAAGCTGGTCAGCTGCCCGGCCAGACAGCCAGCCGCGCCGGCCTCCCACATGTAGCGCTCGAACTCGCAGTTGATGACCGTGTAATCGGCCGAGTTGGGCAGGCCCTGGCGAACCGAATTGACCATGTCGGCCGTCCAGTAGTCGGCCAGGGCATTGGTCTGGTTGCCGGTGCCGTGGACAAAGGCCACGCCGGTATTGGCGCTGGCGCTCAGTGCGGCCGCGGTCAGCGCGAAGCCGGCGAGAAGCCGGCCAGCAAATCGTTTCATCACTCTGGTCTCCCCGATGTTGGACGGCAGCCGGCGCTCCCCGTGGGGACTCCCTGCGCAGTGGCCGCCCGATGGCTTCGGCCGCTCCCTACGCCGAAGTACGGACGAGCATACGCGGGCGTGTGCTGCGAGCAAGAGGCAGTAATGTTGCGTTGCAATGACCGTGCGTTCCGGATGCTCGCATTCGGACCGGCGAAATCGAAAGATCTGCAGGGTTGGGCTGGCTCCGCTGGCGGTTGTCGATGCCTGCTGCAGTGCCTCAGGATTCGACAGCGCGCCCTCGCTTTGCGGCTTCACCAGCGGCTTTGGCAGCATCCTGTCGCGCTCCTTCGGCGCCTTCGCATCTGCGCCTTACAGTTCTCAGAACAGCTGACCGATCCCCGATTCGGCCCTGCCTGCGGCGACGTTGAGCGCGCAGTCGAGCCGGGCGATCACGCCGCTGAGCGCGATCGAATACGCGTCGACAGCCGCGCATTGAACGCTGGGCAAAGAGCACACAGTGTCAAGCCCGTGCGGTCGATGGCAGCTATGGTTTGCAGCCGACCGCGGCCACGCGCTCCGCAGCCATCGCGCCTGGATCACCGGCGAATGCCGCTGCTGCGTTGCGGTCAGCGCCTGCCGACGCCGATAATCGCCGGTCCCGAAACCTCTTCTCCCCGCTGGAACCCCCATGCTCGACCCCCATCTGCTGCGCGCCCAACTGCTCGAAACCGCCGAACGCCTGAAGTCCACCCGCGGTTTCGAGCTCGATGTCGCCCAGCTGAAGGCGCTGGAGACCGAGCGCAAGCAGATCCAGGGCCGCACGCAGGAGCTGCAGAATCTGCGCAACACGAAGTCGAAAGAAATCGGCGCGCTGATGGCGCATATTCCTCGACTAGACGCCACGGAAGAGTTTGACCACGCTGACTTCAACAGGTCAAAGGTTGAAGAACTGAAGCGCGAGGTCGCTTCCTTCGCAGAAGAGCTCAAGGACAACGAGCGGCGTCTTGAACAGATCAAGCTCTCGATCGACATGATCAGCCTCGGGATTCCCAATCTGCCCAGCGCCGACGTGCCGGCCGGCCGCGACGAGAAGGACAACGTCGAACAGCACCGCTGGGGCAGCCCGCGCAGCTTCGAGTTCGAGGTCAAGGATCACGTCGAGCTGGGCGCTCGCAAGGGCTGGCTGGATGGCGATGCCGGCGCGAAGCTGTCGGGCGCTCGATTCACCGTGTTGCGTGGCGAGCTGGCCCGTCTGCATCGCGCGTTGGCGCAGTTCATGCTGAACCTGCACACCGACGAGCACGGCTACCTGGAATGCAATGTGCCGCTGCTGGTCAATGCCGACAGCCTGCAGGGCACCGGCCAGCTGCCGAAGTTCGAGGAAGACCTGTTCAAGACCGCCGTCGCCGAGCACCCGCGCTACCTGATCCCGACCTCCGAAGTGCCGCTGACCAACCTCGTGCGCGACAGCATCGTCGAAGACTCCGAACTGCCGATGAAGCTGACTGCGCACTCGATGTGCTTCCGCGCAGAAGCCGGCAGCTACGGCCGCGACGTGCGCGGCATCATTCGCCAGCACCAGTTCGAGAAGGTCGAACTGGTGGCAATCGCCCGCCCGCACGAGAGCGAGGCGGTGCATCAGGCGATGGTCCGCCATGCCGAGATTGTGCTGGAGAAGCTCGGCCTGCCGTATCGCAAGGTGCTGCTGTGCACCGGCGACATGGGCTTCTGCGCCACCAAGACCTACGACCTAGAAGTCTGGCTGCCGGCACAGAATGCCTACCGCGAGATCAGCTCGATCAGCAACTGCGGCGACTTCCAGGCCCGCCGCATGCAGGCGCGCTGGCGCAACCCCGAAACCGGCAAGCCCGAACCCGTGCACACCTTGAACGGCTCCGGCGTCGCGGTGGGCCGCGCTCTGGTCGCGGTGATGGAGAACTATCAGAACGCCGATGGTTCGATCGGCGTGCCGGAGGTGTTGCGGGCGTACATGGGCGCAGCTGAAACGATCGCCTGAGGCTGTCGGGCGTGCGCTGTGATCGCACGCCCGAGCGCCCCGAGCGCTCAGGGATCATCCGCCAGCCGTGAGCCTGTTCACTCCGGTGCGTGATCACTTGGGCATTGAACTCACGAGGTTTGCGGCAGCGCCAGCTCGAACTGCATCTCGCCGAGCACTGGTGGACCGCAACTCTGCCAACCGCGCGAGCGGTAGAACGCCTCGGCGCGCGTGCCCGGTTCGGTACTGAGAAAGGCTGTTTTCACGGCCTGCTTCTGCATCCATTCGAGCATCACCGCGTGCAGCGCTTTGGCGACGCCGCGCCCTTCATGGTCGGGGTGTACGAACAGCGCCCAGATGCTGCCGCTCCGGTAGGCGATGGCGAAGCCGAGCACTTTGCCGTCATCCTCAAGCAGCCAACCGCAGCCGAGTTCTTCAAGGGCGCTGAGATAGTCGGCTTCGCTGATTCGATCGCGATGCGACAACACGTTCTCGCGCACGGCCATCCGCACCTCGTGCAGGGCAGGGATATCGGTTCGGTTGGCGGTGCGCAGCTGCATTCGAGTGCCTCGACGCATCGAGTGAGTGTCTCTGCAGGCTCTCAAAGTGCTGCGCGCATGTCGAGGCGATACCGGGCGAGGCGGTGTCAGCTCCTGGACGGAAGGCCGTTCACACGCAGCGCGGGTCTGCCGACGTCCAGAGCCCGCCTCCGGCTGCGGGCGAGCTTGCGGTGTTCGCGCGTGGCGATGCATCCGTACACTTCCAGCATGCTCACGCGCCCCGATTTCAGCTATCGCTCCGACCCGCAGGTGCCGACCTTTGACGATCGCTTTCCGATCGCCTTGATGGACGCCGAGTGCGCGCTGTGCTGCTTCGGCGCGCGCATGATCGATCGGCTCGACCGCAGCGGCGAGATCCGTATCTGCCCGCTGCAGACCGCTTTGGGCCGCGCGTTGCTCAGCCACTACGGGCTGAGCGTCGATCGTCCTGACACCTGGCTGCTGCTGGAGCGCGGTCGAGTGCTGGGCGGTTTCGAGGCGATGATCCGCGTCGGCGAGCGCAGCGGCGGCTGGGGCCGCGGCTTGAGCCCGCTGCGAATCCTGCCCCGGGCGCTGCGCAATCTTCTGTATGGTTGGATCGCGCGCAATCGCTACCGCTGGTTCGGGCGCGGCGATCTGTGTGCCTTGCCTGCCGCCCGCCTGCGCGCACGATTGATGAGCGATCCGCCGTGAAGGTGCTGGTTCGATGTCGCGCTTGATGCGCCGCTCGGCATCGGGCGAACGGTGCGCTATCGCGGTTGGCTGGCCTGAGCGCGTGTTGCCGTCGTCCACAGGTCAGAGCAGCAGCAAGGTACCCAAGCCCAGGAAGGCCAGAAACCCCAGCACATCTGTCACGGTGGTCAGGAAAATGCTGCTGGCCAGGGCGGGGTCGAAGCCCAGCCGGCGCAGGGTCAGCGGTACTGCTACGCCGGCCAGGCTGGCGGCCATCAGATTGAACACCAGGGCGGCGAAGATCACGCCGGACAGGGCGAGGTCGCCAAACCACAGCCAGACCACGCCCGCCAGCACAGCGCCCAAGGCCAGGCCGTTCAGCATCGCCACGCGCAGTTCTTTCCACAGCAGCACGCGGATGTTGCTGGCGCCGACCTGGCCCAGGGCCAGCCCGCGGATCATCAGCGCCAGCACCTGGGTGCCGGCATTGCCGCCCATGCCGGCGACGATCGGCATCAGCACCGCGAGTGCGACGACTTTCTCGATGGTGGCCTCGAAGCGGCCGACCACGCTGGCGGCGAGGAACGCGGTCAGCAGGTTGATGCCCAGCCAGATCATCCGACGCGGCGCTGCCCGCAGTACCGGGCTGAACATGTCTTCATCTTCATCCAGGCCGGCGGCCGAGAGCACCTGGTGCTCGGCCTGCTCGCGGATGATGTCGACCACGTCATCGATGGTGATGCGGCCTAGCAGAATATTGTTCTCGTCGACCACGGGCGCCGAGATCCAGTCGTGGTCCTCGAACTGGCGGGCGATCTCGGCGGTGAGGGTGTCTACCGGAATCGCTGGTTGGTCGTCCTCATCCATCAACTGGTTAATCGGACGGCTGGGCTCGGACAGCAGCAGGGCGGTCAGTGGAATCCGGCCGAGGTACTGGTGGCGCCGGCTGACCACGAACAGATGGTCGGTGTGATCGGGCATTTCGCCGCGCAGGCGCAGGTAGCGCAGCACCACGTCGATGGTGACATCGGCGCGCACGGTGATCACGTCCGGGTTCATCAGACGGCCGGCGCTGTCCTCGGGATACGACAGCACCTGTTCGAGGCGCTCGCGGTTCTCCCGGTCCATCGACTTCAGGACCTCATCGATGACCTGATCCGGCAGGTCCTCCATCAGGTCGGCGAGGTCGTCGATGTCCAGCGATTCGGCGGCGGCGACGATCTCGTCGGTGTCCATCGCCGCGAGCAGGCTTTCGCGCACTTCGTCGCCGACGTGGACCAGCACTTCGCCGTCGTCTTCGGCGTCGACAAGGCCCCACACGATCACACGCCGATCCGGCGGCAGCGATTCCAGCAGGTTGCCGATCTCGGCCGGGTTGAGCGTATTGACCAGCCGCCGCACGGGCCCGAGGCGGCCGGAATCCAGCGCCTCGGACAGCAGCTTCAGCTGGCGCGCGGCTTTGTCCTGGCGGCTGGCCTCGGCCATGAGCGTGCCCTCGGGGAATGCGGCGTAGAGATGAGCGGTGCCGGTATGCGGCTTGGCTGCGGCGCGGTTGCAGCACGCATGCGGCGCTGCCGGTTCCGGGCCGCTGAATTATCCGCGCTGGCGTGGATCAGAGCCAGCGCGCAGGCCTCAGGCAACCGCCTCGAAACGGTTGGCGTCGACGTTCTTGCGCACCTTGGCCGGGTCCCAGATGCGCCCGTTCATGGCGATGTAGACACCGGCCGGCAGGCACTGCACGGCGCCGACGGCGGTGCCGATGTTGAACTCGGCATCCGAGCCGCGGAAGCGCGCGGGGTTCAGCGCGCCGGTCATGACGATGGTCTTGTCGGCGATGTCGGCCAGCACGCGCCCGGTCGCGACCATGCTGTCGGTGCCGTGAGTCACCAGGATGTGTCGCGCCGACTGGGCGAGAATGGTCTGCTTGATCAGCGCGCGGTCGTCGTCGGTGATGTGCAGGCTGTCTTTGCGCAGGATCGGGATCACGCTGAAGCGGAAGGTGACGCCGAGTTCTTCGAGAATCCGCCCGATCTGCGGGTCACCGATCTGATAGTCGGATTTGTCGTCGAAGTAGATCTTGTCGATCGTGCCGCCGGTGGTGACGATGCAGAGCTGGTCCATGGCGATGCCGAAGCTGCGGGGAGGGCACCGATTATACGGGCTGGCTCCCACCGGCCCGCGGGCATTCGCTGCCTCGCGCGGCCCTGCTCTTGCATCTTCGGATTCGAGTGGGCGCAAAACACCCCGACCGCCACGTTCAAGGATCGCGATGTCCGAGGCCGCACCTGCAAGGCGTTTGTGTCTGATCGAGCTCAACGAGTTTTCAGTCAGCCTGCTGCGGCGCGGGGTTGAGGCTTTGCGGCTGCCGCATGTGGCGCATCTGCTGTCGATGCGCGCCAGCGCCACGACGACCGACGACGCGGTGGAGCATCGCGGGCTGGACCCTTGGGTGCAGTGGGTGTCGGTGCATACCGGCGTGCCCGCTTCGGTGCATGGCGTGCGGCATCTGGGTGAAGCGCCACTACGGCTGCAGTACCCGCAGCTGTGGGAAATCCTGAGCACACAGGGGATCAGCTCCGGCGTATGGGGCGCGATGAATGCGGGCCGCGGCAACGCCGAACGCTGCCGCTTCTTTCTGCCTGACCCGTGGAGCGTCGCCGAGCCCGCCCACCCACGCGCGCTGAATCGGCTGCTGGCTCTGCCTCGCTACTACGCGCGCAACTATCTGGAGGTTTCGGCGCCCGCTGTGCTGCGCGGCGTGCTCGGTTTCGCGCAGTTTGTCGTCGGCTCCGGCAGTGTGCTGCGGCTGTTGCGACAGCTGCCGTTCGCGCTCGGTGGCCTGCGCCGCGCCGGGGCCAACAACGCGCTGCTGTTCGCGCTGTTCGATCTGATCAACTGCGTGCTGTTCACCCGGTTCAAACGTCATCACGCGCCGCAGTTCTCGCTGATTTTCTTGAACAGCCTGGCTCATCTGCAGCACCACCGCTGGTCAGCGGTCGGCCCGCCCGGGCAGGCCCTCGCGTTCGGGCTGCGCGCGATCGATCGCTGTCTCGGCCTGCTGTTCGCCGCCCTTGCGGAAGGCGAGGCGGTGCTGGTGATGAACGCGCTGACCCAGCGCAATATCGTCGGCGAAACTCCGCGCATCTGCTATCGGCAGATCAGCCCCACTCGCTTTCTGGAGTCGATCGGGCTCGGCTGCCGGCAGGTGCAGCAGCTGATGACCAATGATGCGCACGTGGATTTCGACAGCGCGGCCCAGCGCGATGCCGCGGCCGCGGCGCTGGCGCGCGCGCAGATCGCCGGGGCGGCCCTGTTCCAGGTTGAAGTGCGCGCAGACGAACTGTGCCGGCTGTTCTACCAGGTGGATTGCTGGGACGAGCTTGCGGACGAGTGCGAGGTCGAGATCAACGGCCGGCGCATCCGCTTCTTCGATCACTTCGAAGCCATCGTGGCGCGCACCGGCGCGCACGTTCCGGCCGGCGACTGCTTTGCGTGCGGCATCGAGCTGCCGCCACAGCTCTACAATCATGAGGTGGCCGGGCATGTGCTGGGCTATTTCGGCATCGATTGCCCCGTAGCTTCGAGCGGCGCACCAGCCGGTGGAGTTCCTGCGACAGAGGACTTCCCCATTCCGTCGCAGGCCGCGTCCAGTGTCTGTGTCGAATGACAGCTTCAGCGCTACACCAGCGCTACTCGGCCGCGTTGCGCTCCGCCTCCGCGCTGGAAGCTTCCACCAGCTTGCGCCAGTAGATCCGTCGCGACAGCCCGTGCCAGGCGGCGGCGCAGCAGACGCCGGCGGCGAGCAGTGCTTCCAGCACGCCGAGCCACAGCGCGGCCGGCACGCTCCAGGCCTCCATCACGCCGTGGGTGAAATGGAACATGGCGATGAAGCCGGCCCAGAACAGCGCCTTCTTGGCCCGCAGCAGCAGAAAAATCGCCGGGATCAGCAGCGGGACCGCGGCGATCGCGAGGGCAATCAGAGGCCGCGCGCGCTCCGGCGGCAGCCAGTGCAGATACCACAGCACCTGCAGCGCGATCAGGGCGAACAGCAATACCGCGCCAATGCGGTGCGCGGTGCGGCCGACATGCTCGGGCACCGGGCTCGCGTTCTCATCGAACAGATTCGAGTTGACCGACTCCAGGCTCATGCTTCACCACCGAGTTTGTGCGCGATCTGCGCCACGCGCCGACCGAGCGCGCGCGCCAGAACGCGCTCGTCTTCGCTGAGCGTGCTGCTGCCCTCGGGCCCCGTCCAATGGCTGGCGCCGTAGGGCGTGCCGCCGCTGGTGGTGGTGCTGAGCTGGCTTTGAGTGAATGGAATGCCGGTGATCAACATGCCGTGGTGCAGCAGCGGCAGCAGCATGCTGAGCAGGGTCGATTCCTGGCCACCGTGCATCGACGCGGTCGAAGTGAACACCGCCGCTGGCTTGCCGACCAGGCTGCCTGAAGCCCATTCGGCGCCGAGCGAATCGATGAAGTGCTTCAGCGGCGCCGCCATGTTGCCGAAGCGGGTCGGGCTGCCGAGGATCAGGCCGGCACACTCGGCGAGATCACTGCGTTCAACGTAAGGGGCGCCGTCTTCAGGCTCAGGCGGGGCGGCAACCGTGGTCACGGCGGCAACCGGCGGCACCGTGCGCAGGCGTGCCTGCATGCCGGGCACTTCGTCGACGCCGCGCGCGATCTGGCGCGCGAGCTGGGCCACGCTACCGTGGCGGCTGTAGTAGAGGATCAGGATGTCGGGCATGGCGCGCATTGTCGCCGACTGGGCAGTGAATGCGATGCAGGCAGCCTGAGCGGCCCATCAGCGGGGTCAACATGCCCTGCCAGGTGCGGAAGTCTATCTCGCTCATGTGTAGTACGGGCGGAGGCTGCGAGCGCAGCTCTCGGAATGGACGCAACCGGATCCGCGGACTGCGTAGGTACCCGTGCTGCAGGCGAGCGCGGGCGCACGCGACCAAGGGCACATGGCCCCGGCGGCGCAATGATGGAAGCTCGCCGCTCTCGCCATCGAAGGACGCCGCCATGCGGATCGCTGCCCTGCTGCTCGCCCTGTTCACGGCGTCCGCACCCTGCCTGGCCGCCGACGCCGAGGAGTACACCGTGATTGCCGGCGGCAATCCGGTCGGGCACCTGAAGGTCAGCCGCGAAGGTGAGCGCATCGCGATCGACTACGACTACAAGAACAACGGCCGCGGCCCGACTATTGCCGAGCAGCTTCGCCTGGATTCGCGCGGCCTGCCGGTGGAGTGGCGCATCACCGGCAACACCACCTTCGGCAGCCAAGTGGATGAAACCTTCGAATGGACCGGCCGCGACGCGCATTGGCGCGATTCGGTCGGCGAGGGTCGTGCCGATGTCGAGCTGCCCAGCCTGTATGTGGGCCAAGGCGCGAGCCCGTGGGCGCTCGGACTGTATGCACGCGCCTTGCTGCAAGTGGAAGGTGGGCGGCTGCCGGCCTTGCCCGGTGGCGAGCTCAGCGTCGAGGCCGGCGAGACGATCGAGGCCGGCAGCGGCGAGCAGCGCGTGCAGCTGCGCTTTCACAGCATCAGCGGGCTGTCGCTGAATCCATCCTTCTTCCTGCTCGACGCGCAGGGGGCACTGTTTGCGATCGCATCGCCGCGATTCGCCGTCATCCGAAAAGGTTATGAGGCCGACGCACAGCGCCTCGGCGAGCGCGCGGACGCTTTGGGGCGCACGCGACTGGAAGCGATCCAGCAGGCGACCGCGCATCGCTACACGCAGCCTGTGCGCATTCGCGACGTGCGGGTATTCGAGCCGCAGCGCCTGGCCCTGTCGGAACCCGTTGACGTGATCGTGTTCGGCCGTCGCATCACCGGCGTGCAGCCGGCGGGCAGTTCGCCCAGCGCAGATGAAGTCATCATCGAAGGCGAGGGCGGCACCCTGGTGCCCGGCTTCTACGAGATGCATGGGCATCTGGGGCAGGAGGCCGCGACGCTCAACATCGCCGCGGGCGTCACCTCGGTGCGCGACATGGGCAATGACAACGCCAGTCTGCAGCGCCTGGTCGACAGCATCGAAGCTGGCACCGTGGCCGGCCCGCGGATACACCGCAGCGGGTACATCGAGGGCCGCAGCCCATTCAATTCCAACAACGGTGTGCTGGTGGCGAGTGAGGCCGAAGCGCTGGCCGCGGTGCGCTGGTATGCGGCGCGCGGCGTCGGCCAGATCAAGCTCTACAACAGCATGAACCCGGCCTGGAACCTCGCCGCGGTGGCCGAAGCCCATCGCCTGGGCCTGCGTGCCTCCGGCCACGTGCCCGCGTTCTCGAACGCGGACGCGATGATCGAAGCCGGCTACGACGAACTCACCCATATCAACCAGATCATGCTGGGCTGGGTGCTGACGCCGGAGGAGGATACCCGCACCCTGCTGCGTCTGACCGCGTTGAAGCGCCTGGCCGATCTGGACCTCGCCGCGCCGCGGGTGCGCAAGACCATGGACAGCATCGTCGCGCGCAAGGTGGCGGTCGAGCCCACCATCGCCATCCACGAGAACCTGACGCTCAACCAGAACGGCCAGGTGCCACCCGGAGCGGTCGACTACATCGATCACCTTCCGGTCGGCGCGCAGCGCGACGCCAAGCGCGCCTGGACCGACATGTCCGCCCCGGGCGACACCGAGGCCTACGCCGCCGCCTGGCTGAAGCTGCTCGACACCCTGCGCGAGATGCATCAGCGCGGTGTGCTGCTGATCCCCGGCACCGACCTTGGCGGCAGCTTCGCCTATCACCGCGAACTGCAGCTGTTCCAGCAGCTCGGTTTCACTCCGGCCGAAGTCCTGCGACGCGCGACCCTCGACATGGCCGAGTATCTCGGCGAGGCCGAATCACTCGGCTCGATCGAGCGCGGCAAGTTCGCCGACTTCTTCCTGATCCCCGGCGACCCCACCACCGATCTGCGCGAAACGATGAAGATCCGCATGGTGGTGAAGGATGGCGTGGTGTATTTCCCCGCCGAGATTCATGCGTACTTCGGCATTCGGCCGCTGGCGGAGAAGCCGCTGATCGTCAAGTAAGCCGCTCGCGTCGGCGTCGATTCCTCACACGTATTGGCTTGGGCGTGTCGCTGGCCCACATCTCATCGCAATGCGTTGTGGTGCGCCAAGCGCTGCGCTGATCAGGTCAAGGTCGCGGATTCCCCTGGCCGCGTCGTGGGCAAAGCTCCACGCCGTTCGCGGCCAGCGCTCTCAGTTCTGATGGAGAATCGTGCGTCCTCACCCCGGGAGCCGATGATGCGAACACTTCGATGGATTGTTGCCACCCTGCTGCTGGCTCTTGTCGGCGCAACGATGGCGCAGCAGCCGCCTGCGGCCTTCGTCACCGAAACCCTGCACAGTCCGGCCAACGGCAAGACCGGCATCTCGTTCGATCATCTCGGCGCGGTATACCTGATCGAAAAGCAGGGCCGGGTGATCCGGGCGGCGGCGAACGGTAGCGGTGGCTACGAAACGCCTGTGGTGTTCGCGGATTTCGTCACTGAAGTCTGGACCGATCAGGAAGCCGGGCTGCTCGGTGTTGCGATCGATCCGGACTACGCCAACAGCCGCTATCTGTACGTGTTCTATAGCACCGCCAGCGATCAGCGCCTGGTGCGGCTGCGCGCGAACTCGGCGTTCTCGGCGGCGGAGGCGGGCTCGGCCACGGTGCTGCTGAGCGGTCTGCCGCGAGCCAGCAATATCCACAAAGGTGGCGACATCCATTTCTCACCCGCGGACCCGACCGCGATCTACATCGCGCTGGGCGACGATGGCGTGCGTTCCACCAGGATCACCTGCATCAGCCGCGAGTCGCTGCAGATCGCGGTGCCGCAGTGCCCGGATCGGTACGAGGGCAAGCTGCTCAAGGTCGACGCCGGCAACGGCCGCGGCCTGCCCAGCAATCCGTTCTACAACGGCGACCCGAACAGCATCGCATCAAGGGTGTGGGCGGTCGGGTTCCGCAATCCGTTTCGCTTCACCTTCCATCGTGGCCGCCCGGACACCGATGTGCTGTATGTGTCGGAGAACGGCGACGGCGTCGATCGCATTTCGCGGGTGCGGGTCGGCTCCAATGGCGGCTGGGGCCCCTGCGGTGATGCCGGCGCCTGCAATGGCCCCGGCGATATCAATGATGGCGGGCCGTTTGTGGCGCCGAAGGACCCGAACCACAAGGTGATGCTGACGATCAATCCGTCCCTGGTGGGCATCGAGATCGCCAGCGGCGGGCCCTTCGGCACCGATGTGCTGTACTTCGCGCGCTATGGCGCCTCGGTGCGGCGCGGCCAGCTCACCGGTGCCAATCTCGACAGCCTGCAGACGCTCGACAACGATGGCGCCTTCGCCAGTGTGTCGGCAGTAACCCTGCGTTTCGGACCGGATGGGCATCTGTACTTCGCCTCCAGCGGGCAGGGCGCTTCGACCGGCGGCAATGACCCGCTGCGCCGGCTGCGTTTCAACGCGACCACGCCGCCGACCGCGGCATTCACGACCGCACCGAACCCGCCGGTAGGTCTCGCGCCCTTGAACGTGCAGTTCACCGATCAGTCGACCGCGCCGGGCAGCAGCATTGCCCAGCGCAGCTGGGTGTTCGGCGATGGCGCGACATCAACGTCCACTTCGCCGGCGCGAACCTACACCACGCCGGGCCGCTACACCGCCCGGCTCACGGTGACCAATGCCGCGGGCCAGCAGGCCAGCACCACGCGCGAAGTCGTGGTCAATCGCGCGGTGAACCTGCAGATCAATGGCAGTCTGCGCGACGCCCGCACGCTGGCGGCGCCGCCGCTCGGCGTGGCGACCGAACTGCGTCTGTATCAGGACGATGGAGTGACGCCGGCACCGCATGCCGGCGGCAGCAATGTCATCACGGTTGCTGCGGGCGGGGTGGTGTCGGCACAGGTGCAGGTGGATCTCAGCGGCAACGCCATCGTGATCAGTGCCGGCGAGCCGGCCGGCGACGGCGTGCAGCCGGTGCGCCGCGGCTTCGTGCTGCCGGCGGGCGCCGGCCCGCATACCTTGGCCATGGATGCGTGGCTGTCTGACACCACGGTCGCCGGGCGCGTGCTCGATACGCGCGGCCTGCCGCTGGTGGCGGATGTCGGCCTGCGACGCGCCGGCGCGCCGTATGCGTTGCCCAACGGCCGCGACTATCTCCCGGGCTCGGGCATCACGGCGACCGGCGTTGCCCATCGGGTGATGAGTGATGCGCTGGGCTGGTTCCACATCCCTGTGCGCAGCGATGGCGCGGGTGTGCTGCGGATCGACGCCGCCGCCGATACCGCTACGACCACCCACGCCAATCCGATGCTGGATCGCAGCATCACCCTAGGCAGCCTGCTGTCGTTGAACGTGCAGGTCGGCATCTGGAACGGTGGCCGCGACTGCACGAACCTAAGCGCGATTCCGACCACCCCGACGGTCGACTTCGCTGGCGAGATCCAGCCGATCTTCAACGCAGCCTGCATCGGCTGCCATGCGCCCGGTGCGACCAACAGCGGCGGGCTGGATCTGACCGCGCCGGCCAGCCTGGCGGCCTTGGTGAATGCGTTGAGCGACCGCGCTCCCGGCGTGCGGCGCGTGTTGCCGGGTGAGCCCTCGCGCAGCTTTCTGTTCGAGAAGATCAACTGCGCCGATCCGCAGAACGGCACCCGCATGCGTCCGGGTGATCCGATGCCGGCGCTGGAGCAAGCGCTGTTTCGCGACTGGATTCTGCAGCAGCTCAACCCAGACCAAGTGTTCGCGGACGGGTTCGAGTCCTGATCTTTGTCCTGCCCCGGCGCGGCTCGATCGCGCTGGAGCAGGCTGCGATGGTCACGAGTCGGTCGACAGCGTCGATCGGGCGGCACAGCCGCGCCTGACTCTTCAGTGCGATGTCTGCATTGGCTGTCTGAGTGACTGCAACGCAGTATCACGAATGCGGTATACACGGAGGCCTGCGGATTCTCTGGGCGGTTCATCGCCTGCAGGTCCTGCAGGCCGTCCTGCCCACCACTGTCGACCGCCACGCAATCGCGCCTTAGGAGAGATCATGACCACGCCTACGCTCACCGCCAGCGTCACCCCGACGCCGCCGCTCACCGTCAGTCAGCTCTATACGCCTGCATCCACGCCCGGAAACGTCGGCCTGTGCCTGTCGGGCGGCGGCACCCGCGCCTGCTGCGCCGGCATGGGCCAGCTGCGCGCATTCGCCGCGCTGCAGGCCAACGGCGGCAGTCTGCTGTCACAGTTCAAGGCCATTTCAACGGTCTCCGGTGGTTCCTGGCTGGGGGTCCCCTACCAGTACATGCCCGCATCAGGCCCCAGTGACGACACTTACCTGGGCGTGTACGACAGCGATCAGGGCACCTTGACCCTCGCCGAGCTGGCGACACTTCCGGCCGGCAACGCCGGCAACCCGATGACCTCGGTGCTGTTCTCCCTGGAGGGCATCGCCGGTACCGCGGTGCTGCTGTACGAGCTGTTTCTGCGCTTCAACCCGAGCAATCCCCTGCCTGCGAACATGCTGTGGCAGACCGTGATCGGGATGAACATCCTCGGCAGCTACGATCTGTTCGACATCGATCCGACCAGCGGTGCGCCGCAGGACTTCTTCTCGGCCACCGTCGATTCGCTGGCGGCCATCACCGCTACGAACCCCTCGCTGTCCTCCCGTACCGCCTATCTGTTCGCCGATCAGGTGTCGTCGCAACGCGCTCAACGGCCGCTGCATATCTGCAATATGGGCATGTTCGTCAAGGTGCAGAGCGAGTCTTTCCCGCTGTTGGCCCCGGTGCAGGCCAATGGCCTGATGACCGCCGTGGTCGGCACGCCGAGTGGCGCTGTCGATGCCAACGGTCTGGCGGTGGGCGGCGGTGGAGTCGACTCCTTCGCCTTCAGTTCGACCTTCCTGAGCCTGTCAGGCTCGAGCGCGCAGCTGACCCAGCCGCGACCGTGGTCGCTGACCGACATCACCGGCACCAGCAGCGTCGCCTTTGCCGAAACCGTGCAGAACCAGATCGCCCAATGGGAAGCCAATCCATGGCTGTTTCTGAAGTGGTTGGCACAGGAGGGCGACGCCGTCTGGCAGTGGATCAAGGACCATCTGCCCGAGGCGCTGCACGCGACCGCGCAGGAGCTGATCGCGCGTGGTCGCGCCGATGCTGCTTCCGCGCCCTCGATCAGCTTTCCGAACCCGCAGGATCTGATCCCGCAGTACGCCTCCTGGCCGGTGGCTGCTGCGGCAACGAACCGGCTGCCGAACACCTTCGCGGATGGCGGCAGCCTGGAGAACACCGGGCTGGCCAGTCTGCTGGCTTTCAGCGATATCGATAGTGCGATCGTCTGCGTCAACTCGGAAACGCCGCTGACCACCGGCAGCGCGGGAATCTCCAATGGCCAGCAGGGCTGGATCGCGGGGACCCAGATCATCGTCGACGATGCCGTGCCGCCGCTGTTCGGCTATCAACCCTATGACGCCACCAGCGGCTATGTGCTGTATTCCGCGGGCGGCGCGACACCTGAGAATGCGTTGTTCGCCAACAACCAGGTGTTCGATTCGAGTGCGTTCGCGGGCTTTCTCAGCGCGCTGTGGGCGGCGGCAGGCGGCAGCGCACCGGCGGTCCAGCCGGCGATTCTGTCCCAGAGCCTCACGGTGCAGGCCAACCCCTGGTTCGGCGTGCAGGCGCGGTCCACTCCGATGACGGTCGTGTGGGTGTATCTGAACTACGCCAGCAACTGGGCATCGCAGTTCGCCAACAACCCGGCCGTGCAGTCGCTGGTCGCGTCCGAACTGCAGAGCCAGCAGTTTCCGCACTACAACACCCTGAGCACCGAGCTGTCGGCGACCCAGATCAATCTGCTCGCGCATTTCTCGTCGTGGGCAGTTGTCAGCACGGATCAGGGCAGCGGCGTGTTCTCCAACCTGTTCAAGGCCGGCAGCTAGTCCGTCTGCCGGGCTACTTGCGGAGCAGCTCCAGTAAAGCGCGCCGCTTCGCCTCCGGCAGGCGCGCGATCGCTGCTCGGAGTGCCACATCCAAAGGGTCGGCCGCGGCATAGTCGGGGCGCTGCGGTTCCCGCACCGTTGCGGCGTCGCCCAGCGTGCGGGGGCCGCGCCCGGTGGCGAGCCACTCGAAACCCACGCCGCTGATCGTCGCGATCTTGATCAGGTTCTCCACGCTGGGCGCGGTGCCGTTCGGCATTTCCCATTGCGCAACTGCGCCGCGGGTGACTCCAGTCAACGCGGCCAGGCTCTCTTGGGTCGCATTCAAGTGCTTGCGGGCTGCTCGCACCCGCTCATGCAGATTCATCAAGGTGCCTGCCAGCGTCGGTCGTCGGCGCCTTGTATAGCGTCACGAGTGCGCACTTGGCGATAGAATGGCTTGCACGTTGATCTTGGATAGCAATACTATCTTCGTGCGCGCCGAAGCGGTTCGGGTCAACGAACCCGGCCCAGGCGGCGCGCTGGAAGCGAAGGCCGCGTGCCTGCCCACATCGTGGCGCGGGTCAGCGCGAGCGCTGCTGGCATCGCGGTTGATGTCGGGAAGCCGCGAACACGCTGAAATACGTTGATCGCCGTTACGAGACCCAACGCGGAGGACAGCGCGTGAATGCCGACGATGCTGATGCGCAGAGCGAGAAGCGATCATGTTGTGCCAGCACTCTGCGCGCTGGGTTAACCGACAGCATGCGTCTGTTGGCCGAGATCCGCAGCGATATCGAAGCCGGTGCTGACCCGGTTGCGCGGATCAATCTTGCCTTGGCCCGCCTGCATCAGCGCCTGCGCGAGCCGAGTGGCTGATTCGCACAGTCTCCACCCCGCGCAAGAATCGCTGGTTGATCAGGCGTCGCGCACGCATTCGCTTGGCATCGGGTGGCGCAGCCGGTGCGGTCATTGCGCAGTGGGGCGCGGCGATTGTTCGCGCTGCAGAAGGCACGCGTTCGACGTGGATGCCGCGTTCGCCGAGTGGGCCAAGCCCGCGTACCGATCTAGCCGGATGCGTGTCCCTGTGTCGGCGCCCTGGGCTTTCGCTCACCTCTACAATGCGGGCGATGGATGTTCCGGTCACCGCACTGTCGCCGTTTCGCGTTCCGGTCTTTCGCAGGGTCTGGTTCGCCAGCTTGGCTTCCAACTTCGGTGGTCTGATCCAATCGGTCGGCGCCGCTTGGCTGATGCTGGAGATGACCGCTCAGGCTGGGATGGTGGCCCTGGTGCAGACCTCGGTTGCGCTGCCGGTGGTGCTGCTGTCGCTGCTGGGCGGAGCGATCGCCGACAGCTGGGATCGGCGGCGCGTCATGCTGGGCGCGCAGGGCTTCATGCTGATCGTGTCGGCACTGCTGGCGTTGTGTGCATGGCTGCAGGTGCTGACGCCGTGGCTGCTGCTCGCCTTCACCTTCCTGATCGGCTGCGGCAGTTCGTTTCATGCGCCGGCCTGGCAGGCCTCAGTGCAGGACATGGTGCCGCGCCCGCAGGTGCCCGCCGCCGTTGCGCTGAACAGCATGGGCTTCAATCTAGCCCGCAGCACCGGCCCGGCGATCGGTGGCGCGATCGTGGCGGCTGCCGGTGCCGCCGCCGCCTTTGCTGTCAACGCGCTGAGCTATGTGGGCTTGATCGCCGTGCTGTGGCGTTGGCAACCCGGGTATGAGCCGCCGCTGCTGCCGCGCGAACGCCTGGGCAGTGCGATGGCCGCCGGACTGCGCTATGTGACTCTGTCGCCAACCATTCGCACGGTGCTGTTGCGCAGCGTGGCGTTCGGGCTTGGCGCCGGCGCGGTTCTGGCCCTGCTGCCGCTGATCGCGGCTCGGCTGGGCGCGGGTGGCGCACTGGGCTACGGCCTCTTGCTCGGCGCCTTTGGCCTCGGTGCGGTGTGTGCCGCCCTCGGCAGCGCGCAGTTGCGCACACGCCTGTCGACCGAGGCGCTGGTGCAGGCGGCCAGCGTCGTGTTCGCGCTGGCCCTGGTCGTTGTTGCCACCCGTCCGGTGTTCGCCTTGACCGCACTGATGATGCTGGGTGCTGGCGGCGGCTGGGTGCTGGCCTTGTCCAATCTCAATGTCGCCGTGCAGCTGGCTGCACCACGCTGGGTCGTTGCGCGAGCACTGTCGCTGTACCAGATGGCGGCGTTTGGCGGGCTGGCGGTGGGCAGCTGGCTGTGGGGACAGTTGGCCGAATCGCACAGCGTCGAGGCCGCCCTGCTTGGCGCGGCCGGCGCCCTGCTCGGCAGCGCGGCCCTGGGCTGGCTGCTGCCGCTTGAGCAATCCGCACAACGCGATCTAGACCCGCTGCGCCGCTACGAGGAACCCGTGACCGCGGTGGCGGTGGAGTCTCGCACCGGCCCGGTCGTGGTCACCATCGAGTGGATCATCGATGAACCCGACATCGTGCCGTTCCTGAACGCAATGGCCGAACGGCGCCGCATTCGCCGCCGCGATGGAGCGCATCAGTGGGTTCTGCTGCGTGATCTGCACGATCCGCGGCTGTGGATCGAGCGCTACAAGACTGCGACTTGGCTCGACTACCTGCGCCACAACAGCCGCATCACCCGCGACGATGCAGTCGTGCCGGAACGCCTGCGGGCGCTGCACCGCGGCGAGGGCTCGCCCAAGGTGCGGCGGATGATCGAGCGCTCGACCAGCCGTCTGCCGTGGGCCCAACGTGAGCCCCGCGAGGAAGACCCGCCGAGCACGGACCCGACCCGCGGGATCTGAGCGGCCTTCGAGCCTGACCCGGGCGTTGCGCCGAGGGCTGGTGCTGAGCGGCTCAAGCGGCGGGTTCCGCTCGCGCGATTCGAGCCCAGGGCGCGGGCGCTCGATGAAATCCACGATCGCTGCCACGCTGTTGACGGGCGATGTGAGCGCGCCGCGAGTTGCGTCCTCCGCGCCCGCGCTGCCGATTGCTGAAGTGGCTACGAGAACGAGAACGAGCACGCTGAGCAGGTGCAGACAGCGGTTGCAGGCAGAGCGCATGGGGTCTCCGAGGGGCGGAGTCGAGCGGTCGCGGCAGCCTTCGCCGGGGTGGCGGATCGCCCGCTCAAGCTGGCGCCGCTAGCGGGCGCCGAGCCGCTCCCAGAACGTACTCGGCAGCGGCTCCAGATCGTCCTTGCCGAGTTTCTCGCGAAAGCTGCCGGGCGGCGCTTCGGCTTTGTGCGGAAGCCGACAGCAGACCTTCACCACATAGCCTTCGCCGGCCGAGTCCAACACATCCCGGCTGAGCGCCTCGCCGCGCGCCAATGCGTTGCCGATGGCCGCCCGCAGAACATCCAGCGCCTCTGCAGTGCCAACGATGGCCGGCATATCGTGCGGAAAGGCCTGCTGGTAGATGTGCAGGATCGGCTGAGGCATCCATGGTCTCCTTGGCGGTGCCGGCTCGCACCTGTTCGTCGACCAGCCAAGGATGCAAATTTCGCGCCGGGCTTCTGGCAGCGCAGTGGCAGCGGTGAAGCGGGCAGGCTTGCGGGGGTGGCGCAGGGCGACAGCGCACAGCGCGCCGATAGAGGACCTTCGCCGCGCGCAAGAGCGCGGCGAAGATCGGTGCCTCGTTCAGTGCCGCCGATATGCGCTGGTCGACAGGAAGCATGCCTGCGTCGCAGCCGGCAGCTGCATATCTCGCGATCGACCCGGTGTGGTAATCGCGGGCCTGATCCGATGCGGGCTCATCAGGCCTGCGTTGCTCAGGCCTTACCAGATCAGAACCCAGCGCAACTCATGTACTCGTTGAAGCACGCTTCCGAGCAGGCATCAACCGGGAACTGTGCGGGGTCAGTGAAGCCGCATTGGAGCATGCAGGTGCTGTAAGTGATCCAGCAGAACTCGCTGATTTCGGTCGTCGCTTCTACGACGGACGAAACGCTGATCGACTTCAGGTTTTCGGCGCTCGCAAACTCGAAGGGCTGCAGTCCTGCCTCTTGTCGCGGGGTAGCCGACGCGGTGCTGGACACCAAGAAAATAATTGCAGCGGCAAACATCAAAGGCTTCATGCGTGTGTGCTCCGTTGTTGTGTCATGGGGTGATCGCAGCGAGATCCGTACTGAAACGCCAGCATCCGTCGTGCCGCTGACGCCATTCCGCTGACGTGGCAAGCGCTATGGATTCCTGAGGAAAGCCGGCTGGCGTGCGTAGTCTACCCATCTGTTCGCCTGTGGGCACGTACAGTGGCGTTACCGTCGTGGCGTTACCGTCGTGGCGGTGTCGTCTGCTTGCTTTAAGCCATACGTCACTGCCGCGCGGAACTGACATGTTTCTGCACACACAACCGCAACCGCGTGCCACCCTCAGCTCGGTGAGCACCGCGCTTCGCAGATGCCTATGGCTCGAAGCCGTTGCTGAACAGCGTCGCATCCGGCGTGGTGAATGCCGCAATCGCGAAGTCGTCATCGCTGACGCCGGTCCATCGGCTGCGCCCGGCGACAAGAATGCGCGGGCCGATCAGGCGCAGATCATTGGCTGCAGCAAGCGGTGAGTCCAGACCATTGGCAGCGGGGAAGGTCGTGATGATCTGGGCGCTGCCGCTGTTGAAGCTGGTGTCAGGTGTGCCGTTGGGCAGGTAGCGCCAGAGCGCAAAAGCACTGGTCGGACCGGCGCTGTTTCGGCTGTTGCCTGCGACCAGCGTGCGCCCCTGCGGGTCAACTGCTACGGCCCGGAACACCAGATCGGTGGCCGGAAATGCCGCCGGCTCCACCCGCACGCCGTCGCCGTTGAAGCTTGGATCAATCCCGCCGCTCGCGGCGAAACGCAGCAGCATGCCCCGCTGGCGGCCGCTGCCAGGTGCCGTGGGGTCTTCGCGCTGCCCGGCCATCAGGGCGCCGCCGCTGCCGGGCAACGCCGATACCGCATTGATGCGCGCCTGCGTGCAGCCGTTGGTGGTGTTGAACAGGGTGACGCCGCCCAGGAAGCCTGATGCGAGCTGCTGAGCGGCGCCGCTACCGCTTAGGCTGACCTGATACAGGCCCACGTTGCAGGTCTGGCTGCCGGACGAGCTCAGCCCAACCAGCAGTGCGTTGCGCCCGCTCGACCAGGCAAGCGCTCCGCTACCCGCTTCGGGAATGCCAGACACCACCGTCGAGACCGGGTTCTGCCCGGCAGCGTCCAGTGCCGCCACATAGCCCGCCCAGCCCAAGGACGAATTGGCGCGCGTACGCACCAGCACCAGCGCTTGGTCCTGCGGTCCGATCGCCAGTGCGAACGCTTCGTCCTGGGCCTGAACATTGATCCGCGCAAGGCCCAGAAAGCCAAAGCTTGCATCGACCTCACCGCTCGGCAGCAGCCGGGCGATGAACACATCGCTGCCACCGCTGACCGCTTCGGTGCCGATGAAGACCAGCCGGCCCTGTGAGTCCTGGGCGACATCGGCGACCGAATCCACTTGCAGCGGATAGCTGCGCTTGCCATTGGTGCCGAAGCTGATGTCGATCGCGCCGCTGGCGGACAGGCGGGTCAAGGCCAGCGCGACGCCGCTGTTGCTGGCTTCGCCGATGACCAGATAGCCACCGTTGGCGGTCGGGAAAATCCGCCGGGCGCCATCGGTAGCGGCGCTGTCGAGATCGAACGAGACCGTGCGCCTGCCAGCGGTGGCGAAGCTTGAATCAAGCGAGACCTGGGCTGTAGCCACAGTGCTGACAGCCAGCGCGCCGAGTGCGGCGATCAGGACCTGGGCGACGCGCACGCGCAGATGCGTAGGCAGCGGAGCGTCCGCGACAGCTGCGGAAACACTTGGCGCGGCGGTGTTGAAGCGAGGCATGCGGAGACTCCGGAGTTTGAACTTCTCGGGATACGCAAATGTGATCACAAATCCGGCGGGGTTGTGCGAACGCGCCTGTGGCTGCGATCCGAATGAAGCAGGCCTTGCCCGCGGCTGCATGCGGTCGCACTACCGCGGGCTGTAAGCGCGCGCCTGCGCCAGCTCGATCCCACTCTGGCGGGTCAGCGGGCTGTCGTCGCCCAAGGCACTGCGGCGCTGGGCCAGCGCGCTTTCGAGCAGGTTCGCAGCCCGCGCCCGCGCCTCCGGCCCGCCCTGCTGCAGGGCCAGGGCCAGCTCGCGTTCGGCCTCGGCGCGGCGTGGGCCGCCCTTGGGCGAAAGCACATCGCGGTAGTGTGCGACCACCGGTTCGGCCACAGCGACCGCAGCCTCGGGGTCACCGGCCAGGCGCAGCGCGCGGGCATGGATGACCTGGGTCCACCAGCTGGCTTGGCCGAGTTCGGCACTGAGCGCGAGGCTCTGCTCGATCAGCGGCAGCGCCTGCGCTGGGCGTTCGGCAGCGAGCAGGGCCAGCGCCTGCGAGTTCAGCAGGCTGCCCAGCCGGGCGCGATCATCGACCGCGCGCGCTGCGGCGACCAGGGTCTGCAACTCGGCCAAACCGGCATCGATGTCGTCGGTTTCCACCCTCACCATCGCCAGCGCCTCGGCAACCTGACGGGCCTTGCCGGAGTCAGCGCCGAAGGCCTGCACGTACAGCGCATGCGCCTGCTCGAAGCGCTGTCGCGCTGGCGCGAACTCGCCGCGCCGGAACGCCACCATTCCCCAGCCCCACAGCGCCTCGGCGCGCATCGAGCCAGTACGTTCTTCGCCCTGTAGTTCGGGCCACACGGCGCTGTACTCGGCATCGGCCTGGGCCAAGGCGCCATCACCGATCAGCAGGCCGCATAACATCATTCGTGCCCACAGCGTGCGGGTGTGGGCGCTGCCGAGACGCTGCTCCAGCAGGTCGATGACCTCGCGCTGCCGCGCCAGCGCGCGCGGGGTGTCGACCAGGCTGCGCAGTGCTTCGACCTCGGTTTCGAACAGGCGAACGCGCAGGCCGAGCGGGCTGTCGACCGTCAGCAGGGGCAGGGCGCGCTCGACGCTGGCCAGTGCATCGCGTGGTCGGCCGAGCTGCATCTGCACGCTGGCCGCGTGGGCCAGCAGGCCCGTGCCCACGGGTTCGATCTGCCAGGTCGCGGCCTGCAAGTAGGGTTCAAGCAGGGCCAAGGCCTCGGCGGGCTGCGAGCGCGCCTGGAGCAGCTGGCTGCGCAGGCCGAGTTCGCGCAGGTCCTGCGCCGAGGGCGCGTGCTGCGTCGATGGCAGCGGCAGCGCGTGGAGACGCTGCCAGCCGCTTTCGGCTTGATCCTGGGCCAGTGCAAGTTCGGCCAGGTCCAGCTGCAGGCTGCGCTGCTCCTGCGCATCCAGCCCGGCCTGTGCCGCCGCGGCTTCGGCCTGAGCCAACAGCGCCGCGGCCTGGCTGCGCTGGTCAAGGCTAAGGCTGACCCGGCCGAGATCCTGCTGCAGCAGCACGCGTGTGCGCGGGTCCAGACGGTCATTGGATTGCAGCCGCTCCGCGCCGCGCTGCAGGAGCTCGTTGAGACTGGGTGGGGTGTCGCCGTGCAGCTGTGGATCGGCCGCACTGAATACCTCGCCGAGAAACGCGCGGGCGGCCTCGGCCTGAGCGGCACGCTGCTCGGCTTGCTGTGCCTGGTGCAGGCTGACCACCAGCCCTCCCACGACTGCAAACAGCGCCA
The DNA here is from genome assembly GCF_044377145.1 of Aquimonas sp. Classification (NCBI taxonomy): domain Bacteria; kingdom Pseudomonadati; phylum Pseudomonadota; class Gammaproteobacteria; order Lysobacterales; family Lysobacteraceae; genus Aquimonas; species Aquimonas sp. Next base: position 130,774 of record NZ_JBILJQ010000003.1, on the reverse strand, counting down.
GCGCGAGGCTGGCGCTGGCCAGGCGGTGTCGGCGGATCAGCTTGTAGAGTCGGTTGGGCCAGGGCGTCGGCCGACTGCGCAGCGGGCGCTCATCCAGCCAAGCCTGCAGATCGTCAGCGAAGGCGGCAGCGGATGGATAGCGATCTTCGGGCGCGGCCGCCAGGGCGCGGCTGAGGATCAACTGCAGCTCACCGCGCAGCTGCCGGCGCAGCAGCCGCGGGTCGAGCGTATAGGCCGCCGCCGTACTGCCCGCACTGGCGCTGCGTGACCACGCCTGCCACAGCGAGTCCGGGCTGCGCCGCGTGCTGCTGCCGACCTCATCGCCGAACGGCGAGCGCCCGCTGAGCAGCTCGAACAGCAGCACGCCGGCGGAGTACACATCGGCAGCGGTGCCGACCGCGTCCCCAGCCAACTGTTCCGGCGCTGCATAGCGTGGCGTCAGCGGGGCATGCGCGCGGGTGGCGGTGAGCTCGGGCGCCGACTCCAGCAGTTTGGCGATGCCGAAGTCGAGCAGCTTGACCTCGCCATCGCGATCGACCAGCACATTGCCGGGCTTGAGATCGCGATGCACCACCAGCATGCGGTGGGCGTGGTCGAGTGCGGCCAGCACCTGCAGGCTGAGCTGGATGCGCGCCCGCGGCGACAGCTGACGCTGCTCGCAGTAACTCAGCAGGTTCTCGCCGTCGACGAACTCCATCGCAAGCCAAGGTGAACCCTGGGCGTCAATGCCGGCATCGATGAAGCGAGCGATGTGCGGGTGGGTGAGGCGCGCAAGAATGCCTCGTTCGCGCAGAAAACGAGCCTTCAACTCAGGCAGTTGCGCACCGCCGCGGATGCGCTTGAGCGCGACCTCGTAGCGCAGTTCGCCCTCATGGCGTTCGGCCCGCCAGACCTCGCCCATGCCGCCTTCGCCAAGGCGCCGCAGCAGTTGCCAGGGGCCGACGCGGTCGCCCACTTCAAGCGGCGGCTCGTCCAGCTCGAAAGCCGAGAATGCGGCGCCACGGGCCAGCTTGGGGTCGCTGCGCGCATGCGCCAGCAGCAGCACCCGCAGGCGTTGTGCCAGCAACGGCGATTCGAGCGCGAGCACTTCCAGATGCGAGCCTTGGTCCTCGACTGGCAGATCCATCAGCTGCTCGAACAGTGCAGCCAGTCGCGGCCACAGCGGATCGGACTCGGTGTCGGCTGTGCCGCTCATGCGCTGCCGGCCAGTTCGGTGCTGAGAAACGCGCGCGCGAGTTCCCAGCCGCGGCGCGCGCTGCGTTCGCTGATGCCCAGTGCAGCGCCCGTTTGCTCGAAGCTGAGGCCGGCGAAAAAGTAGGCTTCGACAATTCGCACCAGCCGCGGGTCGCGACGTTCCAGCCGCTGCAATGCATGGTCGACTTCGAGCAGATCAAGCTGCTCGGCCGGCTGCCCAAGGGCGGCGCTGAAGGTCACGGCCAGCCAGCCGCCGCCACGTTTCTGAGCGCCGCGTTCGCGGGCCAGATCGACCAGCACCTGACGCATCGCGCGCGCGGCCAGGTTCATGAAATGGCTGCGGCTGGCGAGCGCCGCGGCGCCGTCCTGGGGAAACAATTTGAACCAAGCCTCATGCAGCAGCTCGGTCGGGCTCAGTTCGGCGTCCGCGCCACCGCTGACCCGCTGAGCGAGCAGCCTGAGTTGCCGATAGGTTTCAGCCAAGGCCAGCTCGCCGGCCGCCGCGTCACCGTCTCGCGCGGCGTTGATGAGTTCGGTCAGAGCCATCGGCATCTTGAGTTCACATTTAACGATCGATCGCAGCGTGAGAGGGCATTCAGACCACAAACCTGGCCGCGCGCCCAGCGCTTGCAGACGGCGGCCCTGAAGCGGGGGGCGAGGCACCCACGCAAAGGCGAAGGCATTCTCCGCAGGCCGCGCGTGAAACCGGCCCAAACGCCGTCGCAAGCCCCTCGCCACCAGCCGCCTGTCAGGCTTTGGTGACGAGGCGATTGGCGACTGCGCGCGGACAGCAATCTTCGGCGGTTGGCAGACCGCGAAGGCTCGCGGCCAAGAAACGGCAGATTGCCTGGAACGCAGGCGGATTCGCGGCCAGGCCCGCCACAGCCAGACGAGCGGCTAGAACTCGATGCGCCCCCCGAAAGACAGCAGCCAGTGGTTGATGCGATCGTCCAACAGACGTCGCTCGTACTGCAAGAAGGCGGAGCGTCCGCCCGGGAACAGTGCGGAAACGCCGAGCCCGAGATTCAGATAGGACTGGTCGATCGCGCCGCCGCTCTGGCTGAACACGGTTCGGGTGGGGTCGGCCAGGAAGCGCAGATCAAGTCGCGATGGGTCATCGCTGAACTCGCGGCTGTACTCCAGCAGGATGTTCGGCATCAGCACACCCCAGTCGCGGCTCATCACATAGCTCGCTCGGCTGCCGAGTACGGCTTCGCGGCTGTTCCAGCGCGGTGATTCGACATGCAGGCCCAGGCCTTCACCGCTGCGGCCACTGATCAACTGCTCTTCGAACGGGTCGTACTCGACGCGGCTGAACTGCGCCCGCAGGTAGGCGCCCAGTCCCCAGGCGCGGTGATTCCAGTCGCGCCCGAACGACAGACTGCCGCCCAGCAGGTCGGCATCCGTGCTGGCCGTGGCGGTCTGCTGGACACGGCGCCCGCCCAGCTCGAACAGGATGTTTCGATGCATGTCAAACGAATTGGTGCCGCGGCTCAGGTTTGCATCCAGATACCAGTCCCGCGGCAGCCACAGGCTGGCGTAGGCCGACAGGCTGGTGCCTCGGCTTTCCAGCTGGCCGCGCGAGTTGGCGAGATCGGTGTCGTCGCGGCTCAGGCCAAGTGCTAAGCCTGCGACCAGCTTGTCGCTGAAGCGGTAATCGACGCCCGCGGTGAGACTGCCCAGGCTGTAATCGAATTCGGGGTTCAAGCTCGGCTGGCGCGAGCGGCCGCGGCCGAAGCTGCCGGTCAGAAATGCACCCCAGCGCTCGAAGCCTTCGCCGATTTCCTGGTTCACGTCGTCCTCGCCAACCGCCAGCGCCAGCGCCGGCAGGGCGGAAAGCGGCAGCATCCCGTTCGGTGTGCTGAGCCCGAGCCCGACTTGCACGCGGTTGGCTCCACCGCCCTCGCTACGCAGAGCGCGCAAACGCTGGTCGAGATTCGCCACCTGCCCGCGCAAGGCTTCATCGCCCGCCCGCGCAAGGTTCAGGCCGACGTCGTTCGGCAGCTGATCCAGCGCACCCAGCAGGCCAGGGCGATCGTCGCCGGCGGCGTCGATCAGATCGCCACAGCGCTCGAACAGATCCTGCTGTTGGGGCGTGCGCGCGGAAAGCGCAACCAGGGCCGGACAGGCTCGATCGAGCGCAGTGGCGACGCTGCGCTGACGAGGGTTCAGGCCGCTGATCTGCACCAGGCCGCCATTGAGTACAAAGCTGACCTGCGAATCATCGCCTTGCAGACTGGCACGGATTCGTGCCTCGCCGGGCTGCCGCAGCCGAGCGCGAATCTGGGCGCGGCCCTGGGCATCCGTCTGGGTGGTGTCGGCGCTGAGCAGGGCGTTGTCGGCGCTCCAGCGCACGGTGCGACCGGCTTGGACAAGGCCGGCGGAATCCCGCACGCGCACTACGAGAGGCTCGCTCTCACCGCCGATGGCGAGCAACTGTCCATTGCCGGCAACGATCTCGAGTTCGCTGTCGATGGCCTGCGCGCTCGCTTCAAAAACCACCTCAGCGCCCGTGCTCAGCCGCGCTCCGACGGTTTGGCGGCCGGCTTGCGAGCCCAGGGTCCAGCGGGTTTCCGCTTCGCCGTTGGCGCTGGTCAGGCTGCTCGCGGAGCTTATTTGACCGCCACCGCTGAGCACTCGCCATTGGATCTGCACACCCGCGATGGCTTGCGGCAGCAGGCGCACCCGCAGTGGCTGCTCCAGTGCTGCGCCGGGCGCGCCGGTCTGGCCGCTTCCGCTGATGAGCTGCAGCTGGCCTTCGAAACTGCTGACGCTGAACAAAACGTCAAGCTCATTGGCGCGCGCACGAATGCGCGAGCTGCCTGCGCTGTCGCCCACTCGGAGGCCGATCCGCGCACGTCCTTGGCTGTCGGTGCGGCTGTTACCTGCATCGAGCACGGCTGGACCTTCAAGCACACTCCATTGCACGGGAACATCTGTCGCGGCCAGCCCGTTCAGCGTGTATCGCACCACCAGTTCATTGGCTCGTGTGCCCGCCAGGCCGGACTGATTGTTGCCACTGTCGATTTCCAATCGCTGCTCGCCTCCGCTGCCGCCGGCAAACACGGTGAACTCTGCGACGGCACCGGGGTCGTCGCTGCGCGCGGCGTTGATCCGCACGCTGCCTTGCGCTTCGGCGCCAAGGCGAACTTGAACCGCCAGCCGGCCATCCGCCCCGGTGGTGGCGGCGGCAGGCTCCACCACTGCCGCACCCAGCGGCGATACGCTGAAGCTGATCGGAACGCCGCTGGCGGCGGCGCCGTCATTCAGCGCCAGCACTTGCAGCGGGGCCGCGAGCAGCTGGCCGGGCCGGGCCGTCTGACCATTGCCTGCGCTGGCCTCCAGGCTGCGCACACGCGGTGGCGTTCCAACCCGTACAACGCCATTGGCCTGGATGCGCGCATCCACACGCTCGGCCAGCAGTCGCAGGTCGCCGCGCGCATTTGGCGACAGCACCACGTTGAAGCTGGCGCGACCATCGTTGCCGGTCACCGCTTCGGTCGGGCTGACCCTGGCGCTGCCCTCGGGCAGCACGGTCAAGTTCACCGCGACTCCCGCCTGCGGTGTCCCGGCTTCGCTGGCTTCGACAACCACCGGAAACGGCAGCGCGGCACCGGCCGCGGCCGTTTGTGCGTCTCCCGACACGATCTGCAGGCTTTTTCCGGCAGGCGACAGCAGGAAGCGTGCTTCGACCGGCGTCGACTGCGGCGCTGAGTTCAGGCGCGCCGTAACGATCTGGTCGCCAGCGGCATTTGCAATGAACCGGGTCACAGCCGTGCCGGTCGCATCGGTCCGGCTGCGCGCCGGGGTTACGCTGCCACCGCTGCTGCTCCAGTCGATTTCCGCGTTGGCCAGGGCCACGGCCTGAGCACTGCCTTGTCGGGTCAGGATGGTCCGCAGCACCACCGGCTCGCCAATGCGCGGCGACTGGGTCGGCGTCTGTGCCTGCAGCCGGTAGATCGAGGGCGTTACCGCGCGCGTGAGCGTCTGCGCGCCACGGCCGGTTGCCCGGATCTCGAACTCCAGCGGAGCAGTGCTGCGGCCGACCGAAATCGGCGATGTCTGCGCGTAGCCATCCTCGTCGGTTGTCATCTGCACCAAGGCGCTGCCCTCTGCGAAGGTGGCGAAGCCTTGCGAGATCAGCACGACCACCTGGATGCCGGCTGCGCCCACCAATCCGGTCTGGCCACTGCGCAGGGCTCGAACTCGAATGCCACCCGCTGTGGTTTCGTCGGTGAACAGAATCTCGGGAGCTTCGACAATGCGCAGACTGCTGGTGCTGCCGGTGACCTCGATCTGCAGCAGGGCGACCGAGGGTGGAAAGCCGGGGCCAGGGCTGAAGCTTGCCTCGATGGTGAACAGGCCGACCGCGCTGGAGCTGAACTGCACGGCCGCGATGCCGTTGTTGTCGCTGAGCCCGCCGGACACCGGTTGCAGGCTGGCCGGGCCGGGGCCACTGCTGACGGCGAAACTGACCAAGCGGCCGGGCGCATTCTGCGTGGCTGCGGTCTGCCGCTGCACCTGCACCGCCAGCGTGGACTGCTGGCCCTGTGGCACGGTGACCGTCGGGTTGCCCTGACTGGCGTCGAGGAGAGAATAGACGGGGATGTCGAGAGTGAAATCCACCGTGGATGCAGGAGCATCGTTGCGGGTCGCGCGAATGATCGCAGTGCCGGCACTGGGCGATGCCGCAACCGAGTTCGAAGCGACTCCATTGGCATTTGCGCTGGTGGCGGCGCCACCCAGAACCGCGCTGCCGCCGACCACGGCCCAGTTCACCACGGTGTTCGGGGCAGCCACGCCGTCGTTCTGAGCCAGCGTGGACACCGGCACGCTAGTGCCCGGCGCGACTTCCAACTGGGTCAGGCCCTGCGCGGCAAGCGCACGCACCGCCACGGGCAGCACCGTCAAGGGCAGGGTGACGCTCACCGTGCAGTTCGGTTCGAGACACGCGCGGGCCGCGGTCGTACCGGTCGCCGCCAGGGCGGTGACCGAGACCGAGGTCAGCCCTGCGGCGTCTGTCACTGTATCGATGCTGGGCAGGCCCCCTGCGAACTCGATGTTGGTGTTGTTGATCCGATCCCAGCGGACGGGCTTGTCGGTCAGGGGGCCGCGGCCAGGACAGGCGAGGGCCACACTCAACGGACTGGCGAAGGCGGTTCCTGCCGGCGTTGACTGCCCGCTGCCATTGACTGCATTCATCACTGGAACAGTTTGGCCATCGAATCGGAACTCAAGCGTCTGTGGCACCGGAAAGCCGATTGCGGTCGCCCGTACCCGCGTTTGCGTGCACATGCCCGGCGCGCTGACGAGTAGTGCCTGCGCGGTGCCTGTGTTGTCCGCTTGCACCAGGCGCCCACCATTGCCACATGGGCCCGAGCCGCCGCTGAGCGTAGCGCCTTCCGGGTTGCCGCCCGCAGTGAACTCGAAGCAGACCTGATTCTCACCTGCAGCGAAGGCGGGCAGGCCGTTCTTCAACAGACGGACGCTGAATGGCCGGGTCTCTCCGCCGTTGACCGCGCCGATGCCGCCGGCGGGGTTGAAGAAATTCATGGCGTAGACGTCGACACCGATGTTGACCGTGAAGGTCGGATTGGGCGGGTTGGTGGCCTCGCAGCCGCTGGCACAGATCGCCTGCCAGGTGACGCTGCCCCCGGCGCTACTGGGTGCGGTGACGTTGAGTGTGACCGGGCCACCGCCGAACATGGCCGTTCCCGTCAAGGGCGTCAGCGCGGTGCCGGCGGTGGTATCACTCAGGGTGACGATGTTGAAGCTCGCGGCCGTGCAGGCACCGCTGCCGGCGTCCGCCGCCGACAGCAGGAGTGTGGTGGCGGTCCCGGGAAGGAGGGCGATCGGCGAGGTTTGGCTGAACTCCAGGCGGCAGCCGGTGGCACTGGCGAGCCCGCTCGCGGCGAGCCCGACCGTGAACAACATGAGCCAGAGGAATGCGCGGACGCGGGTTGCGTGCGGGCGGTCTGTCGAGTGTTCAGCGTTCATGCGACCTCGCTTCAGGCGCAGCAGGCGCCAATGTGAGCCTTCTAGAACCGATGCGCGGTGGCTTTGCTGTGATCAGGGTCACTTTGCGCCACTCGTCTACGATTGGGCACCAGTATACTCACGCCACTTGCACAGAGCCGGCGACGGCTGGAGGGCGGCATGTCAACGCGAATCCCTGGGCTTCTGCGATCTTTGACGCGTTCCGGCCTGCGGTTCGGGTTGGCGGCTCTGGTCTGGCTGGGAGCGCTCAGTGCTCCGCCGGTGCATGCCCGCAGCGCGGGCGTGGTGCATGCCGAAGACCTGTTTGTTGTCGACTGCCTGCTGCCCGGCCAGATGCGCCGCTTGGGCGGCCAGGCCAACTTCATGTCGGCGCGCCGACCGGTGCGAACCACGCAGGCCGACTGCGCGATCCGTGGCGGTGAGTTTGTCGCCTATGACCGCGCCGACTACCGCACTGCGCTGCAGGTATGGCTGTCGTCAGCCGAGGCCGGCGATGCGGACGCACAGAATCATGTCGGCGAGATTTTCCTGCAGGGCCTCGGGACCACGCCGGATCCTGGCAAGGCGGCCGGCTGGTTCGAGAAAGCCGCAGCGCAGGGCAACCGCCGTGCCCAAGCCAACCTGGCCGTGCTGCTTGAGCAGGGACAGGGCGTTGCCGCCGACCCGCTGCGCGCACTGAATCTCTATCGCGCGTCATCCGGGGCCAGCGACGACTTGCTGTACGCCTCGGTGGTGCGGGTCGAGCTGGCAGCGCGCGATGCCCGAATCGAGCAGCAGGCGGGCCAGATCGAGACTCTCAAGACGCGGGTCCGCGAGCTTGAAGCCGAGCTCGCCGACCGCCGCAGCGAGTACGCCCGCGAACAGGCCGAAGCGCAGCGCCTGCGCGGTGAACTGGTCGCTGTGCGCGATCGCGCCGGCGCCGCCAATGCCAGTTTGGACGCGCAGCGCAGCAGGATTGATCAGCAGGAGGCCGAGCTGCAGCAACTGCGCGAGCGCTTGGCGGCCCAGCAGCGTGCGGTTGAACGTCGCCAGGAGCAGGCGACCGCTTATCAGAACGCAGAAGCGGCCGACCCGACCGCGCTGGCCGAACAGCAACAGCGACTGGCCTCGGCTCTGCAGCAAGGTCAGGCCGCGCTGGAGGGTTTGAATCGTGACCTCGGCCAGGCGCAGTCGGCGGTTGAACAGGAGCGCACCGCCTACACCCAGCGCATCAATGAGCTTGAGAGCGAACTCGACGCCCGCAGCCGCGAAGATTGGGAGCTGATGAAACTGCTGGAGGGCCAGCTGGCCCAGCGCGAGACCGCCCTGCGCGACCAGCAGCTGCAGATCGCCCAGCTGCAGCAGCAGGTGGCGCTTGAGAACGGCAGCCTGCTGGCCTCGCTGTCGCCGCAGCTCGAAGTGATCAGCCCGGCTCTGAGCCTGACCCGCAGCAGCGGCGGCGCCGCCGTTCGCAGTGCAGCCGGTCGTCAGGCGGTGGTGGGAAGGGTCTCATCGCCGCAGTTGATCGAACGGCTGTCGATCAATGATCTGCCAGTGGTGCTGGCCGACAACGGCCTGTTCCGCGGCAGCGTCGAGGTGCCACCAGAAGGCACTGAAGTGCGCATCGAGGCGCTGGGTCGTGGCGGCGAAGTCGCCCAGCTCACGTTCAGCCTGTTGCCCAGCGACAGCCGCGCGAGCACCAGTGCGCGCCCGGCGCTGCGTGCGGGCCAGCTGCCGGCGGATATCAAACTGGGTCGCTTCCATGCACTGGTGATCGGCAACAACAGCTACAGCGATGCGGGCTTTCCTGCCCTTTCCAGCGCGGTCAACGACGCCACCGCCGTGGCCCAGCTGCTGCGCGAGCGCTACGGCTACGAGACCCGGCTGCTGCTCAACGGCAGTCGACTCGACATCCTCTCCGCCCTGGCCGAGCTGCGCGAGCAGCTGAAGCCAGAAGACAACCTGCTGGTGTACTACGCCGGCCACGGCGAACTCAGCGGCGACGGACGCGAGGGCTACTGGATTCCGGTGGATGGGCAGAGCCGCACGCCGACCAGCTGGATCTCCAACCGTGCGATCTCCGATCTGCTGGAGAGCATGCCCTCGAAGCATGTGCTGGTGGTGGCGGATTCCTGTTACGCCGGCGCGCTGGCGGACACCTCGATGCCCGCCTATGGCGCCACCGAACCCGGCGCCGACTGGCCGGCTTGGGTCCGCAGCTTGGTCGACTCACGCTCGCGGCTCGCCTTGACCTCGGGTGGCCTGCAGCCGGTTCCGGATGCGGGCAGCGGTCGCCACTCGTACTTCGCCCGCGCCTTCCTGAATGTGCTGCAGGACAACAACAGGGTCATCGAAGGCGCGCGCCTGTACCGCGAGATCAATTCCGCCTTGGCCCTGGCTGCCCTGGACGCACCGATCTCACAGGTGCCGCAATACGCGCCGATCCAGTTCGCCGGACATCAGGCCGGCGAGTTCTTCTTTCAGCCGACCGCAAGCCAGCGCTGAGATCGTCGCCCTCCAACCGCGCCGTGGCGCCGTTGGAGGGACCGCTGTCATCAAAAGTGCGAGCCGGCGTAAGGCAGAGGTGTGATGTGGAGGGAGCCGGGCCGCGTGTTGGCGCGGTGCGATCGGTGGCCTGGTCGGATGTCGCTTGAGCACGCCAAGCCGCTTGCATCAGCCCCGCCTCAAGCCAAGCTGATCCCGAATCCCGAATCCCGAATCCCGAATCCCGAATCCCCGCCGTTCAACCACTGAACTTCTGCACCAGAATCAGCAGCACCAGCAGCGGTGAGACTACGCGCACGGACCAACGCCACGCGGTGTAGAGCCCATCACTCAGCTGCGAAAGTTCGTTGCGGGTCAGCTTCTGATCCAGAACCCAGCCGGCATAGAGCGCAATCAGCATGCCGCCCAGCGGCAGCATGATGTCAGAGGCGACGAACTCGATCGCACCCTGTAGATCCTTGCCGCCGATCTTCACCTCGCTCCAGACGTTGAAGCCGAGCAAGGTGACGATGCCGATCGCCCACACCAGCAGTCCGGCCAGCATGGCCGCATTCGCCCGCGTCAGCCGGGTGCGCTCGACGAGATACGCGGTCGGCGGCTCCAGCAGCGAGATCGATGAAGTCCAGGCGGCGACCATCAGCAGCAGGAAGAACGCGAGGCCGTAGGCGATACCGCCCCACATATCGGCGAACGCCATCGGCAGCGAGGTGAAGATCAGGCCGGGGCCGCCGCCGGTGGGGCTGATGCCGAAGTTGAACAGCACCGGAAAGATCGCGAGGCCCGCCAGCAGGGCGACGCTGGTATCGGTGATCGCAATCGCGACGCCCGCCTGCGGGATCGACACCGACCGCGGCAGGTACGCACCGTAAGCCATCATGCCCGCAAGGCCGAGGCTCAGCGAGAAGAAGGCCTGGCCAAGCGCAGCCAGCACCACGTCGCCATTGATCTTGCTGAAGTCAGGCGTGAACAGGAATGCTGCCGCCTTGCCGAAGTGGCCGGTACTGACGCCGTAGCCGACCAGGATCAGCAACACCAAGAACAGCGCCGGCATCAGAAACTTGACCGAGCGCTCCAGACCTTTTTCAACGCCCATGGCGACGACGCCAATCGTCAGCACCATGAATACCGAGTGCCAGATCAGCAGCGTCTTCGGCGAACCGAGCATGCCGCCGAAGGTGGCACCGCCATCGGTGATGCCGGGCCCGCCCAACAGCTGCTGCAGGTAGAGCCAGGCGTAGTGCAGCGTCCAGCCCGCGACCACGCTGTAGAAGCTCAAAATCAGAATCGCCGAGATCATGCCCATCACGCCGATCACGGCCCACAGCGGACTGTGGCCGGTTTCGCGGCTGAGTCCGAGCAGGGTGTTGATCGGGCTCTTGCGGCCGTGGCGCCCGATCAGCACTTCGGCGAACAGAATCGGCAGGCCGATCGCCAGGATGCAGGCCAGATACACCAGCACGAAGGCGCCGCCGCCGTTATCGGAGGCAAGATACGGAAACCGCCAGATATTGCCGAGTCCGACCGCCGAGCCGGAGGCGGCAAGGATGAAGGCCATACGTGAGGACCACATGCCGTGGGCCGATTGATTGTCCATGCTTGACTCCGGGGTTCGGCCCGAACGCATTTCAGTGCGCTCGAAGAATTTTGAATGAGCTTTGGTGTGGTTGACGCGGCCCACAGTGACGAAGGCCCTCGCCCTATCGTCCTGCGAGCCCCTCCGTTGCGCGACCTGGGATCAGGTCGCCGGACGCGCCACCAGGATCTTGTAGCCCGCATAGGCCAAGATCGACGCCAGCACCGGGCTGATCAGGTTGAAGAACACGTAGGGCAGGTAGTCGAGTGTGGCCACGCCGAGGGTGGCTGCCATATACGCACCACAGGTGTTCCAGGGCACTAGCGGCGAGGTCAGGGTGCCGCCGTCTTCCAGGGCACGCGACAGGTTCTCTGGCGCCAGCCCACGGCGCTCGTACTCCGGCTTGAACAGCCGCCCGGTCAGCACGATCGCCATGTACTGATCCGCTGCCACCAGGTTGCATCCGAAGGCCGTACCGATGGTGGCGGCGATCAGGCTGCCGGTGCTGCGTGCAAGCGTCAGTACGCCGCGGATCAGCCGCTCCAGCAGCCCGGCGGCCTCCATCACCGCACCGAAGGCCATCGCGCAAATGATCAGCCAGACCGTATTGAGCATGCTCGACATGCCCCCGCGACTGATCAGTTCATCGACCGCCGCGTTGCCAGTCTCGGCGGCATAGCCATCGAACAGCGCCTTCCAGGCGCCCGACAACAGGGCCCACGGCCGCGACAACGCCTCGGCATCAGCCAGGGCGACCACGCGATCGGGCTGGAACACGACCGCGAACACGGCGCCCAGCAGCGCACCAATCAGGATGGTCGGATAGGCCGGAAAGCGCTTCACGGCCAGCACGAACACCACCAACAGCGGAATCAGCAGATGCAGACCCAAGTTGAAGTGGCCGTGCATGATCGTGGCCAGGTCGCCGAAATCCGCTTCGCCGCTTCCGGCTGACGTGCCCAGCCCGACCGCGGTGAAAATCAGCATCGCGATCGCGAAGGCGGGCACGGTCGTCCATGCCATGTGCCGCACATGCGCGAACAGCTCGCTGCCGGCGGCGGCGGGGGCGAGGTTGGTGGTGTCGGAGAGGGGCGATAGCTTGTCGCCGAAGTAGGCGCCGGAAATGATTGCGCCGGCGGTGATCTCCGGCGACATGCCCAGGCCACTGGCAACGCCCATCAGAGCGACACCGAGCGTGCCGGCCACAGTCCATGAGCTGCCAATCGCCAGGGAGACCAGTCCGCACACCAGGCAGGCGGCCGGGTAAAAGAAGCTCGGATGCATCAGCTTCAAACCGTAGACGATCAGAGCGGGCACCGTGCCGGAAAGAATCCAGGTGCCGATCAGCGCGCCGACCGCGAGCAGGATCAGCAGCGCGGGTGTGGCAAGGGCCACACCGCGCACGATGGCCTGCTGGATGTCATCCCAGCGCATACCGTTGCGCAGGCCGACCAAGGCTGCGATGGCCCCGGCCAGCAACAGTGCGATCTGGTTGGCGCCGTAGGATGAGTTGTCCTGGTAGAGGTACACGCCAGCGGCCAGCGCTGCGATCAAGAAGGCAAGCGGCGCAAGCGCCTGAAGCAGGCTCGGCGCCCGCAGTGGCGCGGTGGTATCAGACATGCCCATCCCCGTGTAGTGCAGTTGCAACCGGCTGGCGCGCGGCGCGTCCTGCGCCGTTGGCTCTGTATGCACGGCGAGCAGTCTGTGCGCTCATCCGGCGGCCGGCCTCCACCCCCGTGGAGGCGCGAGTGTAGCAGCGGGGGTCAGCGGCGCTTGCCGCCGACGGCAGCACCCAGATGAGTGAGTGCTTCACTCGTGCGCGTCCGGCTTGATGTGTCACGTCTACGGCGTTTCCGTCGCGGCCGCCGGCCGATCACCGGCCTCACCGCGATAGCGCTCGAACCAGCCCAGCGTGTTCAGCACCTGCGCCAGCAGATGGCTGGGCCGCGCGTTGATGCCATGGCCGGCGCCGGGGATACGCAGCATCGCGGCCGGTACGCCGCGCAGCTTCAGCGCCTGGTAGTACTGCTCGGTCTCCGAGATCGGCGTGCGGTAATCGTCCTCACCCGTCACCAGCATCGTCGGCGTGTTCACCTGGCCGACCAGCGACAGCGGCGAGCGCTTCCAGTAATGCATCGGGTCTTCCCAGGGCATGGCCGGGAACCAGTACTGCGAGAACAGCGGATAGAAGTCAGCGGTCAGCACGAAGCTGGTCCAGTTGATCACCGGCTTGGCCACCACCGCGGCGCGGAAGCGGTCGGTCTTGCCGATGATCCAGGCGGTGAGCACGCCGCCGCCGGAGCCGCCGGTGACGTAGAGCTGCTGAGGGTCGACATAGCCGCGTGCGATCACCGCGTCGACCGCGCTGATCAGGTCGTCGTAGTCCTGGCTCGGATAGTTGTGATGAATATGGTCGGCAAAGGCCTGGCCGTAGCTGCTGCTGCCGCGCGGGTTCGAATACAGCACGACATAGCCGGCGCTCGCATACAGCTGCACTTCGGGCGCGAAGCGCGGGCCGTAGTTGGCATAGGGGCCGCCGTGGATTTCCAGCAGCAGCGGATACTTCTTGGCCGGATCGAAATCCGGTGGCAGCACCACCCAGCTCTGGATGTCGAGGCCGTCATGGCTGGACTGGGTCCAGATTTCCTCCACCGCGCCGAGCTGCCGGTGCGGCAGCAGATCGGCATTGAGATCGGTGAGCGTACGCGCGCGACCACGGTCGATCAGGCCGACTTCTGCCGGTGCCAGCGCGGTGCCGCGGGTGTAGGCGACGCGCTCGCCGGCCACGCTGAAACTGCCGCCCGGGTACGGCCGTCCCATCGCCGTACCGCCGAGATCGTCGACCAGTTCCTCGACCTTGCCGCCGCCGGCAGGAATGCGGCCGATCCGGGTCTTGCCCTGGCGATCGAAGCTGAAATAGATGAAGCGACCGCGACCGTCCCAGCTCGGGCTCTCTACCGCGTAGTCGAAGTCGGCGGCGAGTGCGCGGCTGTTGCCCGTGCTCAGGTCCAATACGTAGAGCCCGGTCTGCTGATAGCCCATGCGGCGGTCGTCGAAACCGAGGTAGGCGACGGATTTGCCGTCGGGCGACAGCACCGGCTGCATGTCCGGGCCGACGCGCTGGGTCAGCGCAGTGGCGCGGCCATCGGCGATCTCGATCCGATACAGCTCGCTTTCCATCGGATTGAGCTTGGCGTTGTCGGCGTAATTCGCCGACACCAGCAGCGCCTTGCCGTCGGCGGTCCAAACCGGCCGGCCGCGGTGATTGACCTTGCCCTGGCTGATCTGGCGCGGCGTGCCGCCTTCGGCTGAGAGCACGAACAGATGCGAATAGCCCGCCTCCAGATAACCGCGTCCGTCGGCGCGATAGCCGACATCCTCGATCAGCTTGGCCGCCGGCGCCCAGGTCGCGCCCTCGGGCTTGGCCGGCAGCGTGGCCAGCGAGGACGGCGCCTCCGGCACCTGCAGCGTGAACGCCAGCCAGCGGCCGTCCGGCGACCAGCTCAGGTTGGAGGGGCTGCGCTCAAGCTGGGTCAGCTGGGCGCTTTCGCCGCTGTCCATCCAGCGCACCCACACCTGCGAGCTGCCGTCGCGGGCGCTGACCCACACCAGCCGATCGCCATTCGGCGACCACAGCGCCGGGCCGTCGCCGCTGCGGCCGGTGGTCAAAGGGCGATGGGTGTCGCGCTGCAGATCCAGCAGCCACAGATGGCCTCGACGAAGGTCGTTCATGCGATCGAAGTGGTTGCGCAGATACACCAGTTGACGGCCATCCGGCGACAGCTCGGGCTGGCTGGCCCACTCCAGCTCGAAGATATCCGGCGGCATCAGCGGTGAAGGTGCTTCCGCGCAGGCCGGAAGCGCCAGCGCCAGCCCCACGATGCCTCCGACAACGGCGGCGCCGACGCGCGCCAGCATCTGGGTGAGATCCAACAGGGCAGGGCGACGGGCAGGGGGCTGCAGCAGGGGCATCAGGACTCTCCTCGGAACGCAGTGGAAAGCCTAGGCCAGCGAGTCGCGTGATGAGTGTGCGGATAGTCCTGTCGGGCGCCGCCCCAAGCATCGCTATGATCGACAGCCACCCGGGAGACCCACATGAGCGAAGCGCACGGCATCCACACCATCGACACCGGCTTCCACCGGCCACAGTTCGATGCGGCCTATCTGGTCGTGGAGAGCGGCCGCGCCGCCTTCATCGACTGCGGACTCAACAGCTCGGTGCCGCGGCTGATGGCCGCGCTGGCGGAGGCACAGGTGGCGCCGGACGCCGTCGATTGGTTGATCCTGACCCATGTCCATCTCGACCACGCCGGTGGCACCGGCCTGCTACTGCAGCAGTTGCCGAACGCGCGCCTGCTGGTGCATCCGCGCGGTGCGCGCCACATGATCGACCCCAGCAAGCTGATCGCTGGCGCCAGCGCGGTGTACGGTGCTGACGAGGTCACCCGCACCTACGGCGAGTTGCAGCCGGTTGATCCAGCTCGGGTGACGGAAGCCGTGGATGGCTATGCCGTCGATCTTGCCGGGCGTGAGTTGCTGTGCCTGGATGCGCCTGGCCATGCCCGCCACCACATCGTGATTTTCGACCAGCGCAGCGGCTGTTTCTTTACCGGCGACACCTTCGGCCTGAGCTACCGCGAGCTCGACAGCGCGCGCGGCGCCTTCATCCTGCCGACCAGCACGCCGGTGCAGTTCGAACCCGAGCCGCTGAAGGCTTCGATCGCGCGGATGCTGTCCTACCAGCCGGCGGGGATGTACCTGACCCACTTCGGCCGGGTGGAGCCACCGGCGCGGCTGGCGGAGGATCTGGTCGAGCAGATCGATGCGATGGTGGCGATCGCTGGAGCGGCCAGCGCGCTGGCTGGGCAGGCACGTCATGCGGCTCTGTGTGCCGGACTCGAGCAGCTCTATGCCGATCGCGCCGAGGCGCATGGCTGCGAACCAACGCGCAAGGACGTGATCGCCATTCTGTCCATGGACATCGAGCTCAATGCGCAGGGCCTCGGCGTGTGGATTGACCGGGAGGCGGGCGCATGAGCGGCGTGCTGTATCTGGCCTCGAAGTCGCCGCGCCGGCGCGAACTGCTGGGCCAACTCGGCATTGCCCACGTGGTGTTGGAGGTCGACGTACCCGAGGAGCGCGCGGCCGGAGAGTGCCCGCTCGACTACGTGCAGCGCGTCGCCCGCGACAAGGCCGAGGCCGGTTGGCTGCGCGTTGGCCAGCAGCCGCTGGCGCGCGTGCTGTCGGCCGACACCGAGGTGGTGCTGGACGACGAAGTGTTCGGCAAGCCGGTAGACGCACTCGATGCCGCCGCGATGCTGAGACGACTCTCGGGCCGCCGGCATCTGGCCGTGTCGGCAGTCTGCCTTGCCGACGCCAACGGTCTGCGCGAGGAACTGTGCGAAACCTGGGTCGAGTTCGATCCGCTCAGCGAGCGGGACATCGCCGGCTACATCGACAGCGGCGAATGCTTCGGCAAAGCCGGCGCCTACGCGATCCAGGGCCGTGCCGGCGCCTTCATCAAGCGCATCGAGGGCAGCTACAGCGGGGTGATGGGTTTGCCGCTGTTCGAGACGGCAAGGCTGCTTTGCTGGGCGGAGTCGGGAGTCGGGAGTCGGGGCTTGCGGCTCAGGCGTTGAGTGACAGCTGCCGCCGCGAACGATAAACAGTGGCTCCGCAGCCAGGCATTCGAACATCCGGCACGCTGCCGACCGATGCCAATCCCGCATCCCGAAGCACCAGTCAATCCGCAGTCCCCGCACCGAGTTCCATCCACACCATCCGGTGGTCGCTGGCGCTGACCCAGTCGCTGCCGGGTTCGCCGCGTTTGGGCCAGAACACGCCGTTGGCGAGAACCGTCAGGCCGCGCGAGGGCAGGGCGTAGTCGACGCGGAGATTGCCGATGCGGTCGCCGAAGTTCGCTGTATCGGTTGCATCGGCCAGTTCGGCGCCATTGTCCGGCAGGAAAGTCAGCGATGCGTCTTCGCTGCCTTTGCTGACCGGCGCCTGCCCGGATTGCACGCGCGGGTGATTGAGCAGGACCTGGATCGCACCCGGCTGGCTGCTGCCTTCCTTTGGGTCGGCATTCAAGTCGCCGACGATCACGAACCGTGCATCGGCCGCCAGCCCGCCGCGGCGGCCCTGGTCATCGACCATCCAGTCGGCACCATTCAAGTACTCGGCCCACAGGCGGATCTCGTCGGCATTGCGCACCACATTGCGCCGTTCTGGCCCATCGAAGGCCGGCGGCGTCGGGTGTGCGGCCAGCAGGTGGATGCGGCCCAGCGGAGTGTCGATCGGCAGGTCCCAGTGCGACTTCGACGACAGTCGCAGCTGTGCCCAGATCTCTGGCGCGTACCAGGGCTCGCCGCTGTCGGGATCCAGTGGCCCGCGAGCGTTCGGCAGTTCGGCCCAGCGCAACTTCTGGAAGGTGCGCGCGTCGGCGGCGTCGATCGGAAATCGAGATAGCACCAGCATGCCGTACTGCCCCGGGTGGGCACCGAAACCCCAGGCGTCGCCCGGCCCATCGCTGCGGCCATCGCCGGTGAGGTCGAGCCCGCTGGGCACGCCTGTGTTGACCTCGGCACTGAAGTGGTATCGGTACTCGATCGGCGCTTCGCCAAACTGGCCGACGGCGAGATAGCGTTCGCGGAACAGCTGGCCGGCGCGGCCTTCGGCATCGAAGTCGATCTCGTTGAGCAACAGAACATCGGGCCGCACGCGCTGGATGACGGCGGCCAAGCGGCGCGCGACCGGGTCATCGGCCTGCAGTCGCGCGATCACCCCGCCGGCGAGATCGTCGTTCAGGGCGATGTTGTACGTCGCCACGCGGATGTGGGGCGGTGGCGCGTTGCTGGTGCTGGTGCTGGTGCCACAGCTGGCCAGACCGAGCACGACAGTGGCTGCCAGCAGATTCAAGGCATGCATACGGGGCTCCAAGGAAGGCGCCGAGCATAGCCCAAGGCCGATGACTACCGCCCCGCGACAGACCTGCGTGCTACCATCCGCGCCGCCACGCGGGAGAGACCCGGCTTGCATGCAAGCACGGGCGCCGAAGGAGCAACCGCCCCGGAAACTCTCAGGCAAAAGGACCGGGTGGCCCGGATCTGCATCGGCTTTGATGGCCTGTGCCGACCCACGCAGCAAGCATCTGGAGAGAGACCGTCGCGCGGTTCTGCGCCGGTCCGCCGACGGGATAACGCTCTCAGGCGAACAGACAGATGGGGCGCCCAAACCGGACGGGTCTGCGTCCGGTCTACGAGCGCCGCCCCGTGTCCGATGCCCTGCAACTTCCTCGCTATCGACGCTGTGCCCGTGCCTCGCACGCGCCTGCGCTTGGGCGCGGCAGGATCATCGACCGTGCGGCGTTCGCCTCCCTTCGATCTCCGCCCCAGGTGCCCGCGCCATGAGCTCCACTGTCCATTTGCGTCAGCCGCACGTTGCCCGCGATTTCACTGACCGCCACATCGGCCCCTCACCGCAGGACATCCGCGAAATGCTCGAGGCCGTCGGCAGCGACAGCCTGGAGACCCTGATGGCCCAGACCCTGCCGGCCTCGATTCGCCAGCAGTTTCCGCTGCGTGGCATGGAGCCGATGTCCGAGGTCGAAGCACTGGAGCGCCTGCGCAAGATTGCCGGCCGCAATCAGGTGTTCACCTCACTGATCGGGCAGGGCTACCACGGCACCCTGACCCCGCCGGTGATCCTCCGCAATATTCTCGAGAACCCGGCCTGGTACACGGCGTACACGCCCTACCAACCGGAGATCAGCCAGGGCCGGCTTGAGGCGCTGCTGAACTTCCAGACCCTGATCACCGAGCTCACCGGGCTGGACGTCGCCAACGCTTCGCTGCTGGATGAAGCGACCGCCGCCGCCGAAGCGATGGCCGTTGCACAGCGCGTGGCGAAGTCCAAGGCCAAGGCCTTCTTCATCGATGCCGCCTGCCACCCGCAGAGCATCGCGGTGATGCGCACCCGCGCCGAGCCGCTGGGCTGGCAACTGATCATCGGCAATCCCGAAACCGATCTCGACGCCAGCGCGGTATTCGGCGCGATCCTGCAGTACCCCGACACCTTTGGCGCGATCCGCGACCCGCGCGCGGTGATCCAAAGGCTGCACGCCGTGGGCGCGATCGCGGTGATGGCGGCGGATCCACTTGCGCTGACCCTGCTGACCCCGCCCGGCGAGCTGGGCGCGGATATCGCCATCGGCAGCACGCAGCGGTTTGGTGTGCCGATGGGCTACGGCGGCCCGCACGCGGCCTACATGGCGGTGCGCGACGCCATCAAGCGTTCGATTCCGGGCCGGCTGATCGGCGTGTCCGTGGATTCGCGCGGTGAGCCCGCCTATCGACTGGCCCTGCAAACCCGCGAGCAGCACATCCGGCGCGACAAGGCGACCTCGAACATCTGCACCGCCCAGGTGCTGTTGGCCGTGGTGGCCTCGATGTACGCCGTCTACCACGGGCCGGAAGGCCTGGCCCGAATCGCCCACCAGGTGCACCGCCGCACTGCGACCCTCGCCGAAGGTCTGCGTCGGCTGGGCTTCGTGCCCGAGCAGTCGGCCTTCTTCGATGCGATCACGGTCGATGTCGGCAGCCATCGCGCGGCGATCGTGGAGCACGCACTGGCCGCACGCTTGAACCTGCGCCTGATCGGCGACAGCCGGATCGGCATCGCGCTGGACGAAACCACCACCGCGGCCCATGTGGAGGCACTGTGGACAGTGTTTGGCCGCAGCCTGAATTTCGCGGCGATCGAAGAGAACGCCGCCTCGTCGATTCCGGAATCGCTGCAGCGCCACGGGCCGTGCCTGAAGCACCCGGTGTTCAGCCGCTACCGCTCCGAGACCGAGCTGCTGCGCTACATGCGCAAGCTGTCCGACCGCGACCTTGCGCTGGACCGCGCGATGATCCCGCTCGGCAGCTGCACGATGAAATTGAACGCCACCGCCGAGATGATCCCGATCACTTGGCCCGAGTTCGGCGCCCTGCATCCGTTCGCGCCGGCCGACCAGACCCATGGCTACCGCGAGCTGTTCGAAGACCTCAAAAAGTGGCTGGTCGAGATCACCGGCTATGACGCGGTCAGCCTGCAGCCGAACTCCGGCGCGCAGGGCGAATACGCGGGCCTGCTGGCGATCCGCGGCTACCACCTCTCGCGCGGCGACAGCCACCGTAAGGTCTGCTTGATTCCGTCGTCCGCGCACGGCACCAACCCGGCCTCGGCGCAGATGGTCGGCATGGATGTGGTGGTGGTCGAATGCGACGCCGAAGGCAATGTCGACGTCGACGATCTGCGCGCCAAGGCCGAGAAGCACAGCGCGAACGTGGCGGCCTTGATGGTCACCTATCCCTCCACCCACGGCGTGTTCGAAGAGCGCATCCGCGAGATCTGCGAGATTGTTCACGCGCATGGCGGCCAGGTCTATCTCGATGGCGCCAACATGAATGCGCAGGTCGGCCTGTCGCGCCCGGGCGACTACGGCGCCGACGTCAGCCATCTGAACCTGCACAAGACCTTCTGCATCCCGCACGGCGGCGGCGGCCCCGGCATGGGCCCGATCGGCGTCAAGGCACATCTGATTCCATTCCTGCCCGGACATCCGGAGCTCGACGGTGGCAAGGCGCCAGTGGGGCCAGTCTCGGCCGCGCCGTTTGGTTCCTCCTCGATCCTGCCGATCAGCTACGCCTACATCCTGATGATGGGCGGCGAGGGCCTTAAAAAAGCCACCGAGGTCGCGATCCTGTCGGCCAACTACATCGCCGATCGCCTGCAGCCGCATTTTCCGACCCTGTACCGCAACCACAACGGTCGCGTCGCCCACGAGTGCATCATCGACCCGCGCCCGCTGAAGGACAGCTGCGGCGTCAGCGTCGACGACATCGCCAAGCGCCTGATCGACTACGGTTTCCATGCGCCGACCATGAGCTTCCCGGTGGTCGGCACGCTGATGATCGAACCGACCGAGTCCGAGGCCAAGGTCGAGATCGACCGCTTCTGCGACGCGATGATCGCGATCCGCCGCGAGATCGCCGAGGTCGAGGCCGGCCGCTTCAGCATCGAGCAGAGCCCGCTGCGGCACGCGCCGCACACCGTGCACGATCTGGTCGATGCCGACTGGAACCGCGCCTACAGCCGCGAGGAGGCGGTGTTCCCTGCCGGCGTCGCCCGCACCGACAAATACTGGTGCCCGGTCGGCCGCGTCGACAACGTCTACGGCGACCGCAACCTGATGTGCACCTGCCCGAGCCCGGAGGCGTATCGGGACGAAGCGGCTTGATGGCTTGAAGGGCCTGCGCTGGGCGTCGACATGGCGCTCGGCGCGGAGCGCCTCCCCGAGAGCGGTCGCGGCGGTGCGGCTGAGAGCGCACCTGACGTTCTGCGTCCTGGGTTGAAGTTTCCGCGACGAAGCCTCGGATCCGTCGGCAAGGAGTTCTGCCGGCAGCTCTCGTGGGTCAATGAAGATGAGCGCCGCGTGCGTGATGCTGGCCGGGATCGTGTTGTCGTGCGGCTTGGCTACGCTGGCGAGTGGCGGCAACGTCGCTGGACCATTGGGCGGGAAGACGGTCTGCAGGTGTGGGGCTTTCCGCTGAAGTAACATCGGCGGCCCACTGGCCTGATTCACCTCCCTTGGAGAACCGAATGCCGAACCTCTTGAAGAAGGTCGTCCAGGCTGCAAGCAAGCTGAGCCAAGGCCTGAGCCAGCAGCAGCTGCGGGAAGTCTGGCCGGTTGCGCAGAAGATCGGGGCAGCCTCAGAACTGCACGGGGTATGGACCCATGAGGACGGCACCCGCGGCTTTCTGGAACTCACGATCACCCTGCGCCCCGACGGTACCGGACGCTATTCCAGCACGCAGCGCGAGGGCATGGACTGGACGCTCGAGTACGGCCTTGAGGACTCGGAGCTGACGCTTGCCCTGGAGGCTGTGGACAGCGATGGCATCCGCTACCAGACTCAGGAGGCGCGCCTGCTGGAAGGTAAGCTGCTACTCAAGTCGGACAGCGGTCACATCGGCATCTTCGTGCGCACCGGCGCCTGAGGGCGTGCGAGCCGCGGACAGAACGCATTGCCCTTCCCACGGTGGTGTTGAACCGTGAGATCGAAGGACGCCAGAGCCCCGGACTGCGCAATAGGTGAAAGTGGCGCTGATCGCCGGCGATGGCCTCAAGAAAGCCACCGAGAACGCCTACGGCGACCGCAAGCTTTCGGGGGGCAGCCATAGCCAGTCGAGGCCGGAGCTCATCGGCGGCGGGCGCGCAGCGATGCGCCGTCTACGCCACCCGTCTGGGCACTGCCTGCCCGACTCAATCCCCAGCGCCTGCCGCCGCGAACGACTCGATGAGCTGATCGGAGCTGACCAGTCCCTGCATTCTGCTGAGCACACTGCCATCCGGCGCAAACAACAGCAGTTGGGTGGCACTCGCCTGATGCTCACGCATGAACTGCTGCCCCTCAGGTCGGCCGACATCCGCGATCAGGAAATGCAGGGCATCGCCGAGCCTCTCCCGCGCCGCGTCCAGTTCCCGGGTCTGCTGGTTGCTCACGATGAGGTTCGGATCGTAGACGAACACCATAGCGGGCTTGCCTGCACCGATCTTGCTCAGGTCCGTATCGAACCCTCGCGGCAGGCTCATCACCACTATCCCCAGCAGCGCTACAAGGAGGGCCGTGATTGCGATGCGCTGCCAGGCATTGTTGCGTCTTTCGATGCCCTGAGTGGGTTCATTCATGGAGATTTCCTTGCAGGTGTTTTGAAGGCGGAAACGGGGAGCCGCTGAACGAACGCGCAGCGTCTACCTTGCGTGCCTCCAGGCGGCTTCTGGGGCCGCCGAAGTTGCGGCATGGGGTGCTCGTCGGACTCCTCCAACACACGGCGTATCGCTATCGACCCACAGCGCAAGCGGAGACGGGCGATCAGCATGGCATGCAGTGAACTGTTCGGTCTTCCGTCGAGCGGCCGGGCCCTCGGAACGCGGTCGCAGTCTATCGAGCCGGTCCGCCCGAGTTTAGCTTCGTTGCGCCCTGCGCCCCATGGGCTTGTGGAGCTTCGGTCCGCGACGTCGCGGCCGCGAGAGTCCCGCCCGATGTGTGAATGGCGTAGACAGGTCTGTGGTCCGTCTTCAAGCGCATCAACGATCGCTACGCACGCACGGTGACCGGCGCAGTGCCGGTCACTGCCAGTCGCCACATCGGATCAGGACATCGGGCGGTGGACGTTCAGCGAAACCACCCGCATCGCAGCCACGGACTGCGCGGATTGCGCAGCAGTTCTTCGACGACCCGGACCATGCCTTCGAAGTCGGGATCGTCGACGCCGCCCCAAAGCGCCCGACCCAGCAGGTAGCTGCTGGCGAACTCGCGCCAAGAGGCAAACGCGCGTTGCGACACGAAGGCCGCCATCCGGATCATGGCCATGGCTTCGCTG
Source organism: Aquimonas sp. (assembly GCF_044377145.1). Taxonomy (NCBI): domain Bacteria; kingdom Pseudomonadati; phylum Pseudomonadota; class Gammaproteobacteria; order Lysobacterales; family Lysobacteraceae; genus Aquimonas; species Aquimonas sp. Next base: position 107,097 of record NZ_JBILJQ010000003.1, on the reverse strand, counting down.
CGATTGAAGTAGCCGGCACCGAAGGCGACGCGGCTGACCACCACCGCCCGCCCCAGGTCATAGGCGCGCGTGCCGCGATCGACATCGGCCTGGGTGACGAGAAAGCCCAGCGCCTCCAGCCGCGCGATCGCCTCCGGATGGTGGGCGATGAACCCGCCCAGCTCCGGGTTGCGCTGCATGTCATCGACGAAGACCTGCTCCAGATGCTCGCGACTGGCGTCGGGATCGCCCTCGGCGGCTGCCTCGATGAGCAGGTCGAAGGTCGCGGAATGGCCTTCCATCAGCAGCGACTGCACTGCCTCCCGCGCCTGCACCGCGTTCCGTGTGTTCCACGAGCCCGCCAGCCACGCACGCATCTCCGCGCGCGGCTTGTGCGGATCAAGCGTGTTGACGGGAAACGCATTGTTCACGCCAAGCACCGCCCCCACCGCGAGCTCGCGGGTGAGGTCGAGATTTTCGGGCACGTCAGACGCCTCGGGGAACCACGCAGCCCAGCGTTCATCCGAGCGCTGCCAGCGTCGCTTCGCCATCCAGGCGGAGCTTGCGGCGAGCACGAGACCGGCAGCAGTGCCGGCGATGATCTGCATCATCTGCGAGTCTTGCATGGCTTCAGTTTGCGGTTGGGGAAACGTCGAGCTTTGACCGTTTCCAGTATCGACGATCTGTGCTTCCCACGGAGTCGCTGGCCCGAGCTGCCGCGAGGCGCGAGGCTGCCAGCAGCGCCCGGCTTCCAAGCTTCGATGGCGTGCCTGTCGTTGAGCCTGCTGGGGCAGGGGGACTGGTCGGCAGCACGCTCTTCTCTCGGAGGGCTCTGGTCGTGGGCATGCCGCGAGTTCGCGCTGTTCTGACCCACGCTTGGCGCGCGCGCCTCTCCCTTGCGCGCGAGGGTGGGCTGCCATCGCTCTGCCTTCGTCGCGGATCCGCAAGGCCAGGGGCGTTCTGGCACCCGCGACTGCTAGCATTCGCAACCCTTCACGCGCGGATCACCGGAATGCTCCCCTATCGCAGCCTGACTTTCTGGATCCTGATCGCCTTGGTGCTGGGTATGGGTGTCGGCTACGTCGTCAACCAGACCGTGGCCGATCCCAGCGAAGTGGTCTCGGCACTCGGCCTCGTCACCACGATCTTCCTGCGCCTGATCAAGATGATCATCGCGCCGCTGGTGCTCGCCACCCTGGTGGTGGGCATTGCCAAGATGGGCGATGGTGCCGCCGTCGGCCGGGTCGGCATCAAGGCGGTGAGCTGGTTCCTGCTGGCCTCGGCGGTGTCGCTGAGCCTGGGTCTGCTGATGGTCAATCTGCTGGCGCCGGGCGTCGGGCTCGAAGTGCCTCTTCCGGAGGCGGGCGCGCCGACCGGCATTTCCGCTACCGCGATGTCGCTGCAGGACTTCGTCACCCATCTGGTGCCCACCAGCATTTTCGACGGTCTGGCGCGCAACGAGATTCTGCAGATCGTGGTGTTCTCGGTGCTGTTCGGTGCGGCGTGTGCGGCCATCGGCGAGAAGGGCAAGGCTCTGGTCGATGCGATGGAAGGCCTGTCCTACGCCATGCTCAAGCTGACCATGTATGTGATGTGGTTCGCGCCTCTGGCGGTGTTTGCTGCAGTGGCTTCCACCGTCGCCAAGAGCGGCTTTGGCATCATCTGGGTCTACGGCGAGTTCATGCTCGGCTTCTATGTGTCGATCGCGCTGCTGTGGCTGCTGCTGTTCGGCGCGGCCTTCCTGGTGATCGGCCGCCGTGCAGGGCGCCTGTTCGGCATGGTGCGCGAGCCGGTGATGCTGGCTTTCGCTACGGCCTCCAGCGAAGCCGCCTACCCGAAGACGCTGGCCCAGCTGGAGAAATTCGGCTGCAGCAATCGCGTGGCCTCGTTCGTGCTGCCGCTGGGATACTCCTTCAATCTCGACGGCTCGATGATGTACTGCACCTTCGCGGTGATGTTCATCGCCCAGGCCTACGGCATCGAGCTGAGCTGGGCGCAGCAGCTGACCATGCTGCTGATCCTGATGGTGACCTCGAAGGGCATGGCCGGCGTGCCGCGTGCCTCGCTGGTGGTGATCGCCGCCACGCTGGCGCAGTTCGACCTGCCCGAGGCCGGACTGCTGCTGTTGCTGGGCATCGATCATTTCCTGGACATGGGCCGCTCGGCCACCAATGTGATCGGCAACAGCGTGGCCACCGCGTTGGTGTCGAAATGGGAGGGTCAACTGAGAGAGGAAGGCGACGCTCCGCCGGAGCTGATGGCCGCCACCGCTGAACCTGGCGACCCGCCGGTGGCTCCGGCCTGATCGGCATACCGGCCGGTATGGCGCTTGCAAGGACAGCGACCGCCAAGCCTCTGCCTGCGATCTCTACTATCATTCGCGGTTCTTGAGCGGCTTCGCCCCCAAAGCCAAAGTACCCGACATGTCGACCATCGATTCCACCCTGCTTGATCCGATCCTCGCCGTCCTCGCTCAACGCCTGCCGGCGCCGCGCCAGACCGATGCCGCCGCCTTTGCGCGGCGTTTTTTTGGGCGAATGCCGTCCGATGAACTCGCCGGACGCGCGCCCGAGCTGTGGGCTGAGCTGCTGATCGATCTGCTCGAGTTCATGCGCGAGCGTCGCCCCGGCGCGCCCAAGCTGCGGATCTTCAACACCCGGACGGGTGAGGGCGGCTGGGACAGCGCACATACGGTGGTGCAGATCGTCAACGACGATATGCCGTTTCTGGTCGACTCGGTGAGCATGGCGGTGGCCGCCTGCGATCTGCAGCTGCACGCCATCATCCACCCGGTTTTGCCCGTGCAGCGTGACCCCGGCGGCAACGTGCTGAGCGTCGGCGAACGCGGTGCCGACGAGTCGGTGATGCATCTTGAGATCGACCGCTTGGCCGAACCCGAAGACCTGCGCCGCGTGCAGGAAGCCATTCTGAGCGCGCTGGCCGATGTGCGCAGCTGCGTACGCGATTGGGCGCCGATGCGCGAGCGCATGCATGCCACCATCGCCGGCATGGACGCGAGCCCGATGCCGATCAGCGAGGAGGGCCGGCGCGAGGCGCAGGAGTTCCTGCGCTGGGCGGCTGACGACCACTTCACCTTCCTCGGCTACCGCGAGTACCGGCGCGACAATTCCAGCGGTGAGGATCTGCTGCATGCGGTGCAGGGCACCGGCCTCGGCATCTTGTCCGGCAAGGATTCGACCGCCAAGCCGCGCCCGCTGAAAACACTGGCCGCCACCCATATGCCGCAGTCCGGCGCGGTCGGCGCACTGATTCTGACCAAGACCAATGCACGCAGCTCGGTGCACCGTCCGGGCTACATGGACTACATCGGCGTGCTGGTGTTCGACGGCAGCGGCCGCGCTATTGCCGAGCACCGTTTCCTCGGTCTCTATACTTCGAGCGCCTACGCCTCGCGGCCGCGGACGATTCCGCTGGTGCGCCAGCGCTATGAGCACGTAGTCCGCGAATCCGGCCTGGCGCCGAACAGCCACAGCGGCAAGTCGCTGCGGCATATCCTCGAATCGCTGCCGCGCGACGAGCTGTTCCAGGCCGGCGAGAGCGAGCTGTTCGACACCGCCCTCGGCATCCTCGCTCTGCAGGAGCGCGCCCGCACGCGGCTGTTCCTGCGCCGCGATCGTTATGGCCGCTTCTATTCGGCCCTGCTGTACATCCCGCGCGACCGCTACAACACCGAGGTGCGACTGCGCGCCGAGAGCCTGCTGCGCGAGGCCCTGCATGGCGAGCGGTTGGACACCAATGTGCAGATGGGCGAGTCGCCGCTGGCGCAGCTGCACATGATCGTGCGGCCGCGTGCTGGCGAGGCGGTCGAGGTCGAAATCGCCGACATCGAAGCCCGGCTGGCCCAGATCGTGCGCAACTGGCACGACGAGCTGCGCGATCTGCTGGTCCAGTCGCACGGCGAAGAGCGTGGCCTGAAGCTCACCCAGCGCTACGGCAAGGCCTTGCCGGTCGGCTACATCGAACAGGCTTCTCCCGAGATCGCCGCGGCTGACGTCGAGCAGGCGGCGGCCCTGCATGGCCCCGAAGACCTGCGCCTGCGCCTGTATCGCAGCAGCAAGGAAACCGGCTCGCGCCTGCGCTTCAAGCTGTTCCGCTACGGCAGCCCGATCGTGCTGTCGGATGCGCTGCCGATGATGGAGAACATGGGCCTGCGGATCCTGTCCGAGCATCCGTTCGAGATGGTGGTCGGCGCCGAGTCGATCTTCATCCAGGACTTCGAAGTGGTCACCGCGCAGGACCAGATCGGCTTCGGCGCGATCAATGTCGAGGCCCTGCGCGAGCGCTTTGAGGATGCCTTCGAGCAGATCTGGCGTGGTCATGCCGAGAGCGACGGATTCAATGCGCTGATCCTCTCGGCCGGCCTCGACTGGCGTCAAGTGTCGATGCTGCGCGGCTACTGCAAGTATCTGCTGCAGGCGCAGGCGCCGTTCTCGCAGCCCTATGTGGAAGCGACGCTCAACCGCTATCCGCTGCTGTCGCGGGTGCTGGTGGAGTACTTCCACGGCCTGTTCGATCCCACCCGCGCAACCGAATCCACCGAGCTTCGCGCGGCGGCGGCGATCGCGCTGGCGAACGCGCTGCGCACCGTCGCTGGCAGTGAGCCCAGCGAGGGCGTGCTGGCCGGGATCGAGTCGATCGCGCAGGCGCGCGGCCTGGATTCGGGTGCCCTGGTCGACGCCTGCGATGATGCCCTTGTCGATCTGCTCGACGAGGTCTCCAGCCTGGACGAAGATCGCATTCTGCGCAGCTTCGTCGGGGTGATGCGGGCGACCTTGCGCACCAGCTGTTTCCAGCGCCCGGGCGGCCGCCTGCGCGACTACATCAGCTTCAAGTTCGACCCGGCCGCGGTGCCGGATCTGCCCAAGCCGCGCCCGTATCGCGAGATCTTCGTGTATGGCCCGCGGGTTGAAGGCGTGCACCTGCGTTTCGGCCCGGTCGCTCGCGGTGGTCTGCGCTGGTCGGATCGTCGCGAGGATTTCCGCACCGAGGTGCTGGGCCTGGTCAAGGCGCAGATGGTCAAGAACACCGTGATCGTGCCGGTCGGCGCCAAGGGCGGTTTCTACGCCAAGCGCCCGCCGATCGGCGGCGATCGCGACGCCGTGCTGGCCGAGGGCATCGCCTGCTACCGGCTGTTCATCAACGGCCTGCTCGACATCACCGACAACCTCAACGACGACGGCGTGATCCACCCGCAGGATGTGGTTCGCCGCGATGCCGATGACCCCTATCTGGTGGTCGCGGCCGACAAGGGCACGGCGACGTTCTCCGATATCGCCAATGCGATTTCGGCCGAGCACGGCTTCTGGCTGGGCGATGCCTTCGCCTCCGGCGGTTCGGTCGGCTACGACCACAAGGGCATGGGCATCACCGCCAAGGGTGGCTGGGAGTCGGTCAAGCGCCATTTCCGCGCGATGAGTCGCGACAGCCAAAGCCAGGATTTCACCTGTGCCGGCGTCGGCGACATGTCGGGCGACGTGTTCGGCAACGGCATGCTGCTGTCGAGGCACATCCGCCTGGTGGCTGCGTTCGATCACCGCCATGTATTCCTGGACCCGGCGCCGGATTCGGCCCAGAGCTACGCCGAGCGCGAGCGTCTGTTCAAGCTGCCGCGCTCGTCCTGGGACGACTACGACAAATCGCTGATCTCGGCCGGCGGCGGGGTCTACTCGCGTGCGCTGAAATCGATCCCGATCAGCCCGCAGGTGCGGGCGGCGCTGGGCATTGCCGAGGGCGTGACCGCGCTTTCCACCAATGACCTGCTCACCGCCATCCTGAAGGCGCCGGTCGATCTGCTGTGGAACGGTGGCATCGGCACCTATGTCAAGGCCGCGAGCGAAACCCATGCTGACGTCGGTGATCGCGCCAACAACGCCATCCGCGTCAACGGCGGCGAGCTGCGCTGCCGGGTGGTGGGCGAGGGCGGCAACCTCGGCATGACCCAGAAGGGCCGCATCGAGGCGGCGCTGAACGGCGTGCTGCTCAACACCGACTTCATCGACAACTCGGCCGGCGTGGACACCTCGGACCACGAGGTCAACATCAAGATCCTGTTCAACGACGCGATGACCCGCGGCGAGCTGAGCCTGGCCGAGCGCAACCAGGTGCTGGCCGACATGACCGAGGAAGTCGGCCAGTTGGTGCTGTTCGACAACTACCGGCAGAACCAGGCGATCAGCCTGATGGAGCGCATGAGCGTGTACCGGCTCGGCTCCAAGCAGCACTTCATCCGTACGCTGGAGTCGCAGGGCCTGCTTGATCGTCAGCTGGAGTATCTGCCCTCGGACGCCGAGTTCGCCGAGCGCAAGGCGCGCGGGCTGGGCCTGACCCGGCCGGAACTGTCGATCATGCTGTCGTACGCGAAGATCGTCGCCTTCCAGCAGCTGCTGGAATCCGACGTGCCGGAAGATCCGTACCTGTCAAAAGAGCTGGCGCGCTACTTTCCGCGGGCCCTGCAGGCGCGCTACACCGAGCACATGCAGCGCCACCGTCTGCGTCGCGAGATCATCGCCACCGCGGTGACCAACTCGATGGTCAACCGCATGGGCGCGACCTTCCTGATGCGCATGCAGGAAGACACTGGCCGCACGCCGGCCCAGATCGCCAAGGCCTACAGCATCGCCCGCGAGGTGATGGATTCACGTGCGCTGTGGAGCGAGATCGATGCACTCGACCTGCAGGTGCCGGAGACCTCGCAGATCGACGCCCTGCTGGAGATCTGGAGCCTGCTGCGCTCGATGACTCGTTGGCTGCTGAATCGCCCCGGCGATCGCTTCGACATCGCCGTCGCGGTCAGCCGCTACAAGCCCGGTTTCGATGCATTGCGTTCGGCTCTGCCGGGCATCCTGGCCGAGACCGATCGCGTGCGCTACGCCGATGCGCGCGCCCGCTGGCTTGACGCCGGCCTGCCGCAGCCGCTGGCCGAACAACTGGCCAGTCTGGCCATGCTGTACTCGGCCCTGGATGTGGTCGAAGTGGCGACCTCGCACAAGCTTGCCGTCCAGGATGTCGCCCGCGTGTACTCGGGTCTGGGCGAGGCCCTGCACCTGCAGTGGCTGCAGCAGCGCATAGAAGAGCTGCCGGTCGACGGCCGCTGGCATGCACTCGCGCGCGGATCGCTGCGTGACGAAATGCAGCAGCAGCAGGGCGCACTGGTGCTGCAGGTCCTGCAGCACAGCGATGGCGATGTCCGCAGTCGTCTCAGCAACTGGCTGGGCCGCGATGCGGCCGCGCTGAAATTCACCTTGGGAATGTTCGCCGACATGCGCAACCAGCTGGCGATGGACTATCCGACGGTCTCGGTGGCGGTACGTCGCCTTGCCCAATTGGCCTCGGCCGGGGCGAGCTGAAGTGCGCCTCGCCGTCCTCGCCAGCAAAACCCCCGAGGCGCAGGCGGCAAAGGCCGAACTCGAAGCCCTGCACCCGCCGGCCACACTGGAGGAGTGTGAAGCCGTCATCGCCATCGGCGGTGATGGCTTCATGCTGCAGACCCTGCATCGCACCCAGGTGCTGGGCGTGCCGGTGTTCGGCATGAAGACCGGCAGCGTCGGTTTTCTGATGAACCAGTACCGCGCGGATGGCCTTGAAGAGCGCATCCAGGCCGGTCAGGCGGCGGTGCTGCGTCCGCTGGAAATGATCGCCATCTCCGAGTCCGGCGCCAGCACCGGGGCGCTGGCCTTCAACGAGGTCTCACTGCTGCGCCAGACCAAGCAGGCCGCCAAGCTGAAGATCGAGCTCAACGGTTCGGTGCGCCTGCCCGAACTGGTCTGCGACGGCATCATGGTCGCTACACCGGCGGGCTCCACGGCCTACAACCTGTCGGCGCATGGCCCGATTCTGCCGCTCGACAGCCAGGTGCTGGCGATGACCCCGATCAGCCCGTTCCGTCCGCGGCGCTGGCGCGGTGCGATCCTGCGTTCGGATGCCGAGGTCTGCATCGAAGTGCTCGATCACTACAAGCGTCCGGTGAGCGCCACCGCCGATTCCACCGAGATCCGCGATGTGGTCGAGGTGCGGGTCAAACAGTCGAACGAGCGCACCGTGCGCCTGTTGTTCGACCCCGAGCACAACCTCGAAGAACGCATCCTCGCGGAGCAGTTCGAGAGCTGAGGTCATACGGTTTGCCGTCGCGACCGTCAGCCGGTTGGGCTGTCCGCACAGCCGCGCGTTTGCCGAAATCGCTGAAACCCTGCGCCGCGCGCTGCAGGCGCCGGGCTACGACTCGGCGCTGTCGAACCGGCTCGACAAGCGTCGGCGCCGCCACATCGTGCTCGCTGCCAATCTGCTGCCGCGCTGGCCGCAGCCGCTGCTCGAGGATTGCAGCAACGCCTGCGCGAGGCCGGCCCGGCGCTGATGCGCAGGCGCGCTCTGCGCCCGCTGTTGGAGCGCTGTTTGCGCGCCGTGTAGATCGCCAATTCGGTGCCGTTCAAGCATGCTTCGGAGCACACGCGAGCGGGCAGGGGGCCCGACGCGCAGCCAAGAGGCCCCGCACCGTGACTGGAAATCTGATCCTCAGCGTGTTTCTGCCGATTGCACTGGCCATCGTGATGATCGGCCTCGGCCTTCACCTGAGCCTGGCGGACTTCCGCCGCGTCGCCAAAACACCACGCGCCGTGGTGGTGGCCCTGCTGATCCAGACCGGCCTGCTGCCACTGCTGGCCTTCGCGCTGGCCTTCGGCTTCGATCTTCCGCCGGAGATCGGCCTCGGTCTGGTGCTGCTGGCGGCCTCGCCCGGCGGCGTTACTGCCAACCTGTTCTCTCACCTTGCCCGCGGCGACGTCGCCTTGAACCTCAGCCTGACCGCGATCAACAGCGCGCTGGCCCTGCTGACCCTGCCGCTGTGGACCGCGCTCGGTTTGGCCTGGCTGATCGGCAGCGAGCAGGCCGTGCCGCCGCCAACCGGCAAACTGATCGAGGTCGGAATGCTGGTACTGCTGCCGGTGCTGATCGGCATGGGCCTGCGCGCCTGGCGCCCCACGGTGGCCGACCGGCTGGATCGGCCGGTGCGCGTGCTGTCGACCCTGATCCTGGTCGGCCTGATCCTGGCGGCGATGGTGATCGAACGTCAGGTGCTGATCGAACACGCGCTGACGCTCGGCGGTGTGGTGTTGCTGTTCAACCTCGCCAGCCTGCTCTCCGGCTACGCCGCCGGTCGGCTGGTCAAGTTGGCAGTGCCCCAAGCCACCGCCATCGCATTCGAGATCGGCATCCACAACGGCACCCTCGCCATCTTCGTCGCCCTGAACGTCCTGCAAATGCCCTCCGCCGCCGTCGCTCCGGCGCTGTACTCGCTGCTGATGTACGTGACCGGTGGGCTGTTCGTTTGGTGGCTGTTGCGGCGGCAGAGGATGGCCTGAGGCGGAGCGGTCGCGCCCCTCTGCATCGGTCTACTTGGCTCGGCATCCGCCACGCCCGACGTATGGATGCGATTGGCGTGCAGCAAGGAGCGCAGCATCGAATCCGGACAGGCCGCCGCGTCCGCCCGCCACGTGCCGGGTGAATATCGGCACGTGCGTTCCCGGAGGTGTAGAGCGTCCGAACTGGAGACGCAGCCTTGATGCTCAGCCGACGACGGGTGCGCCGCCGACGTACAGCCGCTCCGGCCCGGCGCCGCCCAGCCAGTAGCTGAGTTCGGCCGGATCCTGCAGCGGCCAGATCGCCACATCCGCGCGCAGCCCAGGCCGTAGAGCGCCGCGGTCTTTCAAGCCCAGCGCGCGCGCGGCATGCAGGGTGGCGCCGCGCAGGGCTTCTTCGGGCGTCAGGCGGAACAGGGTGCAGGCGAGATTCATCGCCAGCCGCAGTGACAGCAGGGGCGACGTGCCAGGGTTGCAGTCGGTCGACACCGCCATCGGCACGCCGTGCGTGCGCAGGCTCTCAATCGGTGGAAGTCGGGTTTCGCGCAGGCATAGAAACGCGCCGGGCAGCAGTACCGCAACCGTGCCGCGTTCGGCCATGCGCTGCACGGCAGCGTCGCTGGTGAACTCGATGTGGTCAGCCGACAGACCGCCGTGTTCCGCCACCAGGGCGGCGCCGCCGAGGTCGGACAGCTGATCGGCGTGCAGCTTGACCGGCAGGCCCAGCGCCTGCGCCGCGGCGAACACGCGTCGCGTTTGTTCCGGGCTGAAACCGATGCCTTCGCAGAATGCATCGACCGCATCGACCAGGCCCGCCGCGTGCGCAGCCGGCAGGATCTCGCTGCACACATGCTCGATGTAGGCGTCACTGCGACCGTCGAACTCTGGCGGCAGCGCGTGCGCCGCCAACAGGGTGGTGCGCACGCTGATGCCGAGCGCCGCGCCGATCCGCCGCGCCACGCGCAGCATGCGCAGCTCACTGTCGACATCGAGCCCGTAGCCGGATTTGATCTCCAGCGTGGCGCAGCCATCGTGCAGCAGGGCGCGCGCGCGCGGCAGACTGGCGGCGAACAGGGCGTCCTCGTCTGCGGCGCGGGTGGCGCGTACGGTTGAGCGGATGCCACCGCCCGCGGCGGCGATATCGGTGTAGCTCACGCCCTGCAGGCGCTGCTCGAACTCGGGCGCGCGGGTGCCGGCGAACACCAGATGCGTGTGGCAGTCGACCAGGGCCGGCGTGGCCAGCGCGTTGTCAAAGCACTCGATCTCGCGGGCCTGCGTGCGGGCCGCGGCCGAGACGCCCGACAGCGGCCCAGCGTAGGCGATGTGCTCACCCACAAAACCCAGCGCAGCGTCCTCGATCAGCCCATAGCCCTGCGCATCGGCGAGCGTGACCAAGCGCAGACCGCAGAGCAGGCGATCAAACCGCGGCGCTGTGCTCACGCGTCGAGTTCGCGCAGGTAGAAGCGATTGCAGCCGAAGTGGCCGGTGGCGCCCATCGCCTGCGGAATCCGCGCGAAGCCGCTGCGCTCGTAGAGCTTTTGTGCGGCGTCCATGCCGGTCAGGGTTTCGAGGTAGCACTGGCGATAGCCGAGCGCGCGGGCGCTGTCGAGGCAGATCTGCATCATCGCCGCACCTGCGCCGATGCCGCGCGCTTCCGGCAGGAAATACATCTTGCGCAGCTCACAGATGCCATCGGTCGCCCCGCTGAGCGGTGCGATGCCGGCGCCGCCGATGACCCGCCCGGCGCGCTCGATCACAAAGTAGACGTGGCCCGGCGCGGCGTAGTGCGCACTCATCGCCGCGACCTCGGCATCGTGAATGGCGAAGCCCGGGCCGTCGGCACCGAACTCCGGCATGACGACACGGATGATCGCCGCGACGGCGGCGTCGTCGCCGGGTTCAATGGGGCGGATGCGACAGTCAGCGGGCAGGGTGACAGCTTCGGCGGTGGTCACGGGCGTCCTTTACGAGCAGAGTTCTTCGATGTGGGCGATAAAAGCGTGGCGTGCTTCGGTGCTGTCGAACAGGCGATGCAGGTTGGCCGTGATGCGCTCGCTCAGCGCCGGTAGCGCGTCTGATTGCAGCAGGTTCCGCGCGCGCGCCGCGAGTGCCGAAGGCCGCTCGACGCACAGTTCGGCATACAGCCCGAGCCGCCGCAGCATGGCCGCGGTCTGCCGCCCGCGCATGAACTCACCGGCGCAGCTCAGCACCGGCAGCCCGGCCTGCAGTGCATCGAGGCTGGCATTGCCGCCGGAGAAATGCAGGCTGTCGAGCATCAGGTCGCAGGCGGCATTGATCTGCAGGTAGCGCCCGCGGCTGCAGCCGTGCAGCCACAGCAGCCGGGTGGGGTCGATACCCGCGTGGACGAAACGCTGCTGCAGCGGCGCACGCAGCGCATCGTTGGCATCGAACAACACGAGGCGCGCATCCGGTGCGGCCTGCAGCAGTTCAGCGTAGACGGCATCGTTGTCGGGATGCAGCTTGAACAGCGACTGCGGCACCAGCAGCAAGGGAACCGACTCGGGCAGACCGAGCTCGCGGCGGCTCGCCGGCGCCGGCACCGCGGGCCGTCGGTAATCGACACCCAGGCCCGGCAGCAGGCGCAGTGGCTCGCGGTAGTGGCGCTGCGGCTCGGCGGGCTCCATCTCGCTGCAGCTGAAGCAAGCATCCAGGGTCGACAACCCGGCGCTGACCGGATGGCCCCAGGCCATCGCTTGGCGCCGCGCCAGTCGCAGCGAGGCCAGTGGCAGGATGCGCGCGTCCATGCCGATCTCGGGGTAGAGAATCAGTCCGGCAGACTCCTCGCGCAGGCGCAGAGCGATCGCATCAAGATCGTCGTCAACGAACTCCAGGCGCGCGGCCGAGGCGGCCAGGCGCGCGGTTTCGGCATCGCGGCGGGGGCCGAGCTGGTAGATCACCACCTCGAACCCGGCGGCAGCCAGCCAGTCGATCCAGCCGCCGAAGTAGGCGCCCGCTGTGCAGTCGCGGAACACACTGCCGACCAGCAGTACCCGACGCGGATGTGCCGGCGGCGGTAGTGCTTTGGCGAGATGAGGCCTCAACTGCGCCGCCGCGCTCGCCGCGAGGTCACCGATGCGGGCCTGCAGAGCGGTGTCGTCTTGGCCTTGGTAGGCCAGCTGGAAGTGGCTCCAGCTCAATGCCCCGAGGCTGCGTTCGCTGCGCGCGCAGAGTTCCGCCCAGCGCGACTCCAGCGTGCTGAGGTCCGAGTACGCGCGCCGCCGATCCGCTGCAATGGCCGCGCGCGTGCCGGCCACGGCGTCAGCCGTCAGCGCTGCGGCGAGCGCTGCGCAGGGCAGGCTCGGGTTGGCGTCGTCTGCTGTTGCATACGCTTTGCGCGCAGCGGCGCCCTGGTTGCATTGGCGCAGCGCTTCGCCGACTTGCCAAGCGAGCCCGGCGCGCTCGTTGGCACTGCAGCCGGGCAGTGCCTGTGCCGCGCGTCCGGGCTGTTCGGCGGCCAGCGCAGCGCGCACCTGCAACTCGTTCGGCAGCGCTTCGGAGTTCGGGTGCTCAAGCAGCGCTTGCAGCGCCTGCGAGCGTGCCAGACCTTCCGGCTGCCATAGCGTCAGCTGGGCGCGTCCTTCCAGGTCTCCCGGCTGCAGCTGCAGGTGCTTGAGCATCGCATCGACGGCTTGCGGTCTGCGCTGCAACTGGGCGAGGCAGAGCGCGCGGTTGAAGTGGGCGAACGGATGCGTCGGCTGCAGCGCAACGGCCTGATCCAGATCAGCCAATGCGTCCTTGATATCTCCGCTGCGTTGGCGTCGGCTGCCGCGATTGTTCAGCGCCGTGGCCAGTGCTTGCACCAGCGCCGGAGGATGTCCGAGCTGTTGGCATAGACTCTGCAAGACCGTGATCGCGGTCGCGAGGTCGTCCTCCAGCAAGGCCGAATTCGCCAGTAGCAGACGGGCCTCGGGCCAGTCGGGTCGAGCAGCCAGCGCAGCCTCGGCGTAATGTCGCGCGGTGGTGGCTTCACGGCGTGCCAGCGCGGCTTGGCCGAGCGCCAGCTGCGAGGTGACGGTCGGTGGCTGGGAAGCGGACATGGCGGCATTGTAGAAAACTCTGGCGCCGACGCCCGCACCCAAGCGAGCAGCGGCACCGGGCTCAACGCGCGTGGGGCTGGCGATGTCGGCACGCCGGGCATGAGCGAGTTCATCAGCGAAGTGCGAGGTTGAACGGGGCATGCAGCAGCCAGAACGCGTCATCGATGTCGTGGGCACCACCGACGAAGAGTCCGCACGGGTGCGGCTGCTGTTCCGCATGGGCGCGGCGCGCTTCAACGCACGCTGGCGGTTTTCCGACTCCGAACGGCCAGACCTGCTGCTGCTCGACCCGGCAACCCCGTTGGGCGCCGCCGCGCGCGAAGTCTCACTGCAGCTTCGCCACACCTTCATCACCTTGGTCGATGTCGGCACTGAAGACGGCGCTGACTGGGCCTTGCGGCGGCCGCTAAAGCTCGACGCGATGGTGCGCATGGTCAACCTGCTGTGCCCGCCGCCGCTTGAAAAGCCTGCCGCCGCGCCGAGCGTAAACCTGGTCAGCCAGGGTGAGAATTTCTTCGATCTCGATCTCGGCGATTCGTTGGCCAAGCAGTTCGACGACGGTCTGCCCGACGTCAAGCCGGCACAGATCGTGCGCGGGCAGGGCGCCCACGATGTCGACGGCCTGTTCCGGCGCGACCCGATGGCCAACACGCCGGAGATGCTGATCCCGCATCGGCTTGGCGCCAACACCTCGGTCGAGTTCACCGAAGCGCCGACCCTGCGCACCCAGGCGCGGCTGGACGAGATCGCCGAGCGCATCGGCGCACGCGAGGTCGAGATCGCGCCCAACATCGACCCGCGCCTGCGTCGCTCGGCACTCGAAGACACCAGCAGTTTTCCGCTGCTCGACTATCTGACCAAGCCGATTCTCGGTGGGCCCTCGCGGATCGAAATGGGCGGGCTGCCGCCGCTGGTGCTCGACCCGGTCAACGAGGCCTACCACGCCGATGTCGACCTGCCTGCGCTCGAGCTCTACTGCCTGCAGGAGATCTCACGCAGCGCCTTCAAGCCGCTGACCAGCACCGAGCTGGCGCAGGTGCGCGCGAAGATTCCGGCCAAGCCGTGGCTGCGCTTGCGCTGGCAGGTCCGCTACCTGACCGCCGAGGGCAAGCTGTCCAGCCAGCTCGACCCGGGTGGCAAGTTCAAGCTGCAGCGTCCCATCGAACTGGCCCGCGACTACCCGACGGCCTACCGGGTCTCCAGCGCCATGCTGCGTGAGTTCCTGCCCCTGCACGAGATCGCCAAGGTCGCCAAGGTCGGCATGACCGAGGTCATCAATGTGGTCAACGCGTATGACTCGGTGAACCTGCTGGATGCGCAGCTGCGGGAGCGCTTTCGCTGAAGCCGGGAATCGGGAATCGTTCAAGCTGGCCCCGCAGCACTTTCGGCGTGGGTGCCCGAGTGCAGCCCCTTCCGCGCAGGCGTACAACGCTGGCGACAGGATTGATCGTGCGGCGCTTCTGACGATTCCCCACTCCCAATTCCCCATTCCCGACTTCATCAGGCATCCTGCTCCCCTGACTCCCACCCCTGGCCGCCCCGTGATCTACGTCTGGACCAAGACGCTGCACCTGCTGTTCGTGATCGCGTGGATGGCGTCGGTGTTCTATCTGCCGCGTATTCTGGTGAACCTCGCTGAGGTCGGTGATCAGCCCGCGGTGCGCGAACGCCTGGTGTTGATGGGGCGACGGCTGTATCGCTTCGGTCACGTGATGTTCGGTCTCTTGCTGGTGTTCGGTCTGCCGCTTTGGCTGGGCTATCGGTTCAAGCCCGAATGGTGGCCGGCGGTGACCTCGGGTCAGGGCTGGATGCATGCCAAGCTGAGCCTGGTCGGCCTGTTGTTCTTCTATTTTCTCGGCAGCGCACGGCTGCTGCGTGGCGCGGCGGCGGGCAAGGGCCTGCCGAGCTCGAAGGCGCTGCGCTGGTTCAATGAGTTGCCGGTCCTGCTCGCCCTGGGCGTGATCTTCCTGGTGATTGCCAAGCCCTTCTGAGGCGCCGGAGCCTGCATGTTCGCGAACCTTGTCCGCCGCTGGCTGGCGATTCCCTTCTGGCAGCGCGTAGCCGGTGGCTTCGTGCTCGGTGCCTTGGCGGGCTGGCTGCTGGGGGCCGATGCGGCGACCTGGTTCGCGCCGCTGGGCACCCTCTACGTCACCCTGATCAAGATGATCGCCACCCCGCTGGTGTTCTTCGCCGTGGTGGCGGCGATCGCGCGTCTGCATGGGCAGAGCAGCATCGCGGCCCTGGGCGGTCGAACCTTTCTGTGGTTCGCGATCACCGCCGCGCTGGCGGTAGGCGTGGGAATGGCGACGGCGCTGATCCTGCAGCCGGGCACTGGGCTTGAGCCGCTGACGCCGGCCGCTGACTACGTGCCGCGTGAGATTCCCACCCCGATCCGGGTGCTGCTCGATGTGGTGCCGGCCAATCCCTTCATGGCCCTGGCCGAGGGCAAGATCCTGCAGGTGATCTTCTTCGCCGGGCTGATCGGCTTCGCCCTGGTCAAGCTGGGCGAGAAGACGGCAGGCCTGCGCACACTCGCGAGCGAAGCCAGCGAGACCATGATCCAGGTGACGCGATTTGTGCTTGAAGTCACACCGATTGGCACCTTTGGCCTGATTGCGGCCCTGGTCGGCACCTACGGCTTCGAGCGTCTGCTGCCATTGGGCAGCTATGTGCTGGCATTGTTCGTGGCCTGCGCGGTCCATATCGTGTTCGTCTACGGCGGCCTGCTGCTCGCGCATGGCCTGAACCCGCTGCGCTTCTTCCGCGGCGCGGCCGGCGCGATGCAGATCGCGTTTGCGACCTCGTCGAGCTTCGCCTCGTTGCCGGCGTCGCTGCGCTCGGTGGCGGGCAATCTCGGCGTCAATCGCGACTATGCCGCGTTCGCGGTGCCGCTCGGCGCCAGCATCAAGATGGACGGTTGCGGCGCGATCTACCCGGCCATCACCTGCCTGTTCACCGCGCAGTATTTCGGCATCGATCTGTCGGCCTCGCAGTACTTCATCATCCTGCTGGCCTCGGTGCTGGGCAGCTTCGGCACCGCCGGTGTTCCGGGCACCGCGATCGTGATGGTGACCTTGGTGATGAGCGCCGCGGGCCTGCCGCTGGAAGGCATCGCCTTCATCATCGCGATCGACCGCATCATCGACATGATGCGAACCATGACCAATGTCACCGGCCAGATGCTGGTGCCGGTGCTGGTGGCGCGCCAGACCGGCCTGCTGGACCTTGAGCAGTACCAGCGCGCAACCGCGCCCGCCGAGGCGGACGCCGCACAGGTCGCCTGATGGCGCAGCCCGGCCTGTTCGCTGAACCTGATGCGCTGAAGCCCCTGGCCGAGCGCATGCGCCCGGCCAGCCTGGAGGACGTGGTCGGCCAGACCCGCCTGCTGGCCGAGGGCAGCGCGTTTCGTCGTGCGGTGCAGAGCGGCCGCCTGCATTCGATGGTGCTGTGGGGCCCACCCGGCTGTGGCAAGACCACGCTGGCCCTGCTGCTGGCGAATTACGCCGAGGCGCGCTTCGAGTCGATGTCGGCGGTGCTGTGCGGCCTGCCCGAGGTGCGCAAAGTGTTGGCCGCCGCCGAGGCGCGTTTCACCGCCGGCGAGCGCACCCTGCTGTTCGTCGACGAAGTGCATCGCTTCAACAAGACCCAGCAGGATGCGTTCCTGCCGCACATCGAGCGCGGCTACATTCTGTTCGTCGGCGCAACGACCGAGAACCCCAGTTTCGAGTTGAACTCGGCCCTGCTGTCGCGCTGCCGCGTGCACGTGCTGGAGCCGGTGGCGCCGGTGGATCTGAAGCGCGCCCTGCAGCGCGCGCTGCTGGATGTGGAACGCGGTCTGGGCGGGCGTGGCATCCAGATTGATGAGTCCAACCTCGACCTGATCGCGCAGGCGGCCGACGGCGATGTGCGGCGCGCGCTGACCCTGCTGGAAATCGCCGCCGAACTGGCCGAAGGCGAGGGCGGTGAGATCACCGAAACCACTCTGACCCAGGTGCTGGCCGACCGCACCCGCCGCTTCGACAAGGGCGGTGAACAGTTCTACGACCAGATCTCGGCCCTGCACAAATGCGTGCGCAGCTCGAATCCGGATGCGGCGCTGTACTGGCTGTGCCGGATGCTCGACGGCGGCTGCGATCCGGCCTATCTGGCGCGCCGGCTGCTGCGAATGAGCATCGAGGACATCGGCCTGGCCGATCCGCGCGCACAGCAGATGGCCCTGGAGGCCTGGGACACCTTCGAGCGTCTCGGCAGCCCCGAGGGCGAACTCGCGCTGGCCCAGGTCACCCTGTACATGGCAAGCACCGCCAAGAGCAATGCCGGCTATGTGGCCTACAAGTCTGCATGCGCGGAAGTGAGCAGTTCGGGCACGCAGGACGTGCCTCTGCATCTGCGCAATGCGCCCACCAAGCTGATGAAGTCGCTTGGCTACGGCGAGCAGTACCAGTACGACCACGATCTTGAAGGCGGCATCGCGCTCGACCAGACCGGCTTTCCCGATGCGATGGGCGAGCAGGTGTACTACCGGCCGGTCGCACGTGGGCTGGAGCTCAAGCTCAAGGACAAACTTGATGCCCTGCGCGCAGTCCGCTCCAAGGCACGCGGCGAACGCGGCGAGGGCGCATGAGCGCGCTGCACAGCCTGCTGCTGGTGATGGCCGGCGGCGCGTTGGGCGCAGGCGCGCGATTTCTGCTCGGCAGCTGGCTGCTGCGCCAGCTGGGCAGCGGGTTTCCGTGGGGCACCTTCGCCGTCAACATCATCGGCAGCTTCGCCGCCGGCGTACTGCTGGTGTATCTGCAGAAGCCCGACGCAGCGCCCTGGCTGCGGCCGCTGCTGATGACCGGCCTGCTCGGCGGGCTGACCACCTATTCGGCCCTCATGGTCGACTGCCTGCTGCTGTGGCGGGAGCTGGACAAACCTGAGTTGGCGCTGATCTATCTGGCCCTGACCCTGATCGTTGGCGCGCTCGCGCTGTTGATCGGCTGGCAGCTGGGGCAGGTCGTGCGCGGATAGCGCTGCGCGTGCTGCCCCCGCGCGCGAGCAATGGCCGCGCCGCGCGTAAAGGCTCAAACACATGCTCCGCCTGGCGGTGCTTTGCAGATTCGTTCACGGCGGCTTGCCCCCTTCGATCAGCTCACCGCCTAGAATTCGCGCATGACCGAGACCCGCACCCACAAGCTCTACATCCAGCGCTATCTGTTGACCGGCCTGCTGACGGTTTTCCCCCTGTGGTTGACCTGGGTGGTGTTCGAGTTTGTTCTGCTGCAGTTGTCCAAGCTCGGCGCACCGATCGTCGATGCGCTGATGCTGGGACTGGTGAAAGTGTTCCCACCGCTGGCGCGCATTCTCGACATGGGTTCGCTGCGCTTCGTTCTGGCGGTGGTGCTGACCTTGCTCAGCCTGTACGGGCTGGGCTGGCTGGCCAATCGTGTGGTCGGCAAGCGTTTGCTGTCGGCCGTGGATGGGTTGATTGATCGCATCCCGCTGGTCAAGGCGATCTATGGCGGCACCAAGAAACTGCTGTCGGTGCTGCAGACCAAGCCCGACGGCGCACCACGGGTGGTGTTGATCGATTTCCCGCATCGGCAGATGAAAGTGATCGGTTTCGTTACCCGGGTGATCCGCGAAGAGGGCACGGGACGCGAGCTGGCGGCGGTGTATGTGCCGACCACGCCGAATCCCACCTCGGGCTATCTGGAGATCGTGCCGGTCGAGTTCCTGACACCGACGGGCTGGACCGTCGACCAGGCAATGGCCTTCATTGTTTCCGGTGGCGCGGTGTCGCCGGCGGAGATCCCGTTTACCCGTGCGTCTGAGCGCGGGACTCCGCCATGAGTCCGCGCTCACAAGCGCTGTTCGTGGTGCTCGCCGGCTTCTTTGTCGGCAACGCGATCCTGGCCGAACTGATCGGCGTGAAGATCTTCGCGCTTGAAGACACGCTCGGGCTCGCACCCTTCAACTGGAACCTGTTTGGCCAGAGCGGCTCGCTGAGCTTCACCGCGGGCGTGCTGTTGTGGCCCGTGGTGTTCGTGATGTCCGATGTCATCAATGAGTACTACGGCCCGCGCGGCGTGCGCTTCATTTCCTGGCTCGCCGTTGGGATGATCCTGTACGCGTTTCTGTTCGCTTACCTGGCAATCTCGCTGGCCCCGGCCAGCTGGTGGAAGGGAGCGGCGCTGGATCAGGGCGTGCCTGATCTGCAGGCGGCATTCGCGGCGATCTTTGGTCAGGGCCTGTGGACCATCGGTGGCTCGGTGACCGCCTTTCTGGTCGGGCAATTGATCGACGTTGCGGTGTTCCAGCGCATCCGTCGCTGGACCGGCGAGCGCTGGATCTGGATGCGCGCCACCGGTTCAACCCTGGTCTCGCAGCTGGTCGACAGTTTCGTCGTGCTCTACATCGCCTTCGTGATCGGCCCGCAGCAGTGGCCGATTCCGCTGTTCCTGGCGGTCGGCACCGTGAACTATGGCTACAAGGTCGCCGCTGCGCTGGCTTTGATCCCGCTTCTGTACCTCGCGCGCGCAGCGATCCGTCGCTATCTGGGGCCTGCCGAAACCGAGCGCCTGCGCGCGCAGGCGGCGGCCGCTCGCTAGCAGCCTGTCGGGTTTTGGGGGTCGAGGCGAAAGTCCGCCTGCGCGAGGACAGTTTTTCGACGATTCGCAGGCCGAGTGGGCGCTCGGCCAAGAACAGGCGGAAGAGTGGACCGCGCAGGCGGATTTGCAGCGAGCCCAGCCAAAGTCCGACAGGCTGCTAAAGCCCTCAGCCGCGTGGCTGGGTCTGCACACCTGCGGCTTCCAGCTCGCGCTGTACCGAGCCGAGATCCGGCCGGGCAGGGCGCATGTCACCGACGGCAGCTTGACCCGCGGCGGGTTCAGCGGATTCCGCTGGGTCCGCTTCAGTGGCCGGTGCTTCGGCCGGCATCTCGCTGTCGGTGCCGAAACTGTCCGAGCGACGCGCAGCTTCTTCGGCGGCCTGGGTCATCACGATGATGCTGATGCGGCGGTTGATCGGGTTGGTCGGCGCTTCGCGGTCGAACAGCACCGAGGACGACAGCCCGACCACGCGCGAGATCTTGGCTTCGGGCAGCCCGGCGCGCACCAGCTCGCGCCGGGCAGAATTTGCGCGGTCGGCTGAGAGCTCCCAGTTCGAATAGCCGTACGGGTTGGAATAGGGCGTGGTGTCGGTGTGGCCCGACAGGCTGATCCGGTTCTCGACACTGTCGATGTAGGGCGTCAGCTCGCGCAGGATGACGCGGGTGTAGTCCTTCAGGCTGGCGCTGCCGCTGTCGAACATCGGTCGGTTCTGCTCATCGACAATCTGGATGCGCAGCCCTTCCGGGGTGACGTCGAGCAGCAGCTGATCCTTGAACGGCGCCATCGCCTGGCTCTTCTCGATGGCCGCGTCCAACTCTTCTTTCAGCGACTCCAGCTCGCGCTTCTCTTCCTCGGCCGCCATCCGCTTGGCTTCTTCGGCATCAGCCACTTCGCGCACTTCGCCGATCTTCGGGCCTTCACCATCCATGGTGGGCGAAACATTGGTCGGGCCGACCTGGACCGGGTTGGTGCCGGAGCCGCCTTGCCCCATCGCCGCCGGTGGCGGCGCCTGCGAGGTGCCGCGCAAAATGCTGGGGTTCTTGAAGTACTCGGAGATGCCGGACAGCTTTTCTTCCGGCATTGACACCACCAGCCACATGACCAGGAAGAAGGCCATCATCGCGGTCACGAAGTCCGCGTAGGCCACTTTCCAAGCGCCGCCGTGGTGGCCACCGGCGACCTTCTTGACGCGCTTGATGATGATCGGTTGCGGTGCGTCAGCCATGGCGGAACTGCCTCTGCGAACCGGATCGGCAGATCAGTCGCGCGCTCACTTGGCCGCCTTCAGTTCGGATTCGAGGTCCTGGAAACTCGGCCGCACTTCGCTGAACAGCAGTTTGCGTGCGAACTCGATCGCCACCTGCGGCGGGTAGCCGCGCAGGTAGGCGATCAAGGCCATCTTGACGATCTCGAACGGTTTGCTGTCTTCGTCGGCGCGGGCGCCGAGCGCATTGGCAACCGGGCCGACATAGCCGTAGCCGAGCAGAATGCCAAGGAAGGTGCCGACCAGGGCCGAAGCGACCTTTTGCCCGATCACCGCCGGCGGCGCATCGCCGACAATGCTCATCACCTTAACGATGCCGAGCACCGCCGCGACGATGCCGAACGCGGGCAGGCCGTCGGCGACGTTCTGGATCGCGTGGCTCGGGCCGTGGGCCTCCTTGTGGTGGGTTTCAAGCTCGACTTCGAGCAGGCCCTCAAGCTCGTGCGGAGCGAGGTTGCCACCGACGATTAGGCGCAGGCAGTCGGTGGTGAAGTCGAGCAGATGGTGGTCGCCCAGCACCTTCGGGTACTTCTGGAAAATCGCGCTGTTGCTCGGATTCTCGACGTGATCCTCGATCGACATCAGTCCGTCCTTGCGGATCTTCTGCAGAATCTCGTAGAGCATCTTGAGCAGGTCGACGTAGTCCTGGCGCTGGAATTTGGCGGGCTTCAGCAGGGCCAGCGTGCCGGCGATGCTGGCCTTCAACGTCTTCATCGAGTTGGCCACCACGAAGGCGCCAAAGGCGCCGCCGCCGATGATGAAGAGCTCGATCGCTGCCGCTTCGGCCACGGTCATGATGTTGCCGCCGGCCAGCATGAAGCCTCCGAACACGCAGAGAGTCACAAGGATGGCGCCGACGATGATGAGCATGCACGGGTCCACAGGTCGGA
The DNA here is from genome assembly GCF_044377145.1 of Aquimonas sp. Lineage (NCBI taxonomy): Bacteria > Pseudomonadati > Pseudomonadota > Gammaproteobacteria > Lysobacterales > Lysobacteraceae > Aquimonas > Aquimonas sp. Next base: position 84,945 of record NZ_JBILJQ010000003.1, on the reverse strand, counting down.
GGATCGGCCGGCCTCGGGCCGGTGTTCGCGCAGGCATGGGGGTTGCAGCCCCACGTCCGCCGCGGCGGGCCTGAGAGATCGAGATCTCCCAACGCCGCAGGCGCGAGTCGCAATGCAGATTCCGTTCCCAGAAGGCGACAGGTTTTTGACAGCCGATTCCGACACTGAGGCCGCACCCGTTGCCGAAGGCGCAGAAGTCCAGCGCAGCCTGCAGACGGTGCTGATCCGGGCGCTCGGCACCTTCGGCCTGCTGCCGGTGCTGGTGCTCGGGCTGGGCGCCGGCGTCTGGGACTACCGTGTGCGTCTGCAGCAGGCCGAAGTGGCCCTGCAGGCGGCTGCCACCTCAGCCAGCGCCGATCTCGATCTGTTCCTGCAGGCGCACCGCAGTGCCGTCGTACAGGTGGCCTCGCTGCTGCGCGACCAGACACCGCGGGCATGGACCGAACCGAGCATGATCGATGTACTGGAGCGCACCCGTGCCGCGTTTCCGGCGCTGCTGACCATGCTGGTGACCGATGCCGACGGCCGGATCATTGCCGGCTCCTTCGACGGCCGCACCGGCATCGGGCGCGAACAGTGGCACCAGACCGACGTGTCGGATCGCAACTATTTCCGTCGGCCGCGCGACAGTGGCGAGCCGGCGATCTCCGAGGTCTTCATCGGCCGCGGGTTTGGCACCGATCCGCTGTGCGCGGTGTCGGCTCCCGTGCTCGATACCGGGGCGCGCTTCGCCGGCGTGGTGCAGGGCGCGATCCGGCTCGACGCACTGTCGCGCGCATTCGCCGCCGCGCGTCATCATCCCGGCTTGGAGTTGGTGATTCTCGACCCCGCCGGCAAGGTGGCCTTTGCCAGTTCAGGGCTGGGGATCGAGGTGCTGGCGAGCGCCCCGAAGGGCCTGCTGCGCGATGTGCCCGTGGGCATGCCGGAGTTCCGTTCGCCGATGATTCCAGCCCTGCCCGGTGGCGACAGCCTGGTGTTCGAGAGCAACACCGAGCTGGGCTGGCGCGTGGTTACCCTGATGCCGCGCAGGGTGCTGCTGGAGCGCACGCTGCTGGATCTGTGGGTGGTCGCAATCGCGCTGCTGGTGGTCGCGGCGACGGCGCTCTGGGCCGGGCGTCGCTATGGAATCCTGCTGGTGCGCCCGATCGAGCAGATCGGCGCACGCATGGACCACCTCGCGCTGTCGGCGCACCCGGAGCGGTTCCGGGTGCGCTCGCAGCTGCACGAACTGGCGCGGCTGGAGGCTTCGTTTCTGCGCCTGGGCCAGCGCCTGGGTGACAGCTACGCCCAACTGCAGGCCGAGTTCGCCAAGGAGTCCGCGCTGCGCGAGGACCTTGCCGCCGCTCGGGTCGAGAGCCAGCGCGCCGAGGTCGAACTCGAAGCCGCGCGCGAGATCCAGATGGCGATGCTGCCGTCCAGCGGCCAGCTCGCACGCCTGGGCGAACGCATTGATATCGCCGCGCTGCTTGAACCGATGCGCGCGGTCGGCGGCGATTTCTTCAACGTGTTGCCGGTCGATGCCCAGCGGCTGAGCTTCTTCATCGGCGATGTTTCCGACAAGGGTGTGCCGGCGGCACTGTTCATGGCCCGCACGATGACCCTGTTGGAGCCCGCGGTGACGCGTGGTGAGTCACCCTCGCAGGTGCTGGCCCGCGTCGGCCGGATTCTGGCGCGCGACAACCCGGGCGGGATGTTTGTCACCGTGCTGATCGGGCAGGTCGACCTCGACTCCGGCGAGGTCAGCCTGAGCAGCGCCGGGCACGATCCACCCGTGCTGCGCCGGGCGGGCGGGCAGATCGAGCCGGTTGAACTTCAGACCGGCCCCGCCTTGGGGTTTGAGGAGGATGCCGAGTATCCGTGCTCAACGCTGCAGCTGCGGCTCGGTGACACACTGCTGCTGTACACCGACGGCGTCACCGAAGCCGAAGATTCAACAGCGTTGGCTTTCGGCGATCAGCGCCTAGGCGAAGCCCTTCTGCAGGTGATGCCGCTCAGCGCGCAGAACTGCATCGACGTCTTGATGCACGCGGTCGCCCAGCATCGCAACGGGCCGCCTGCGGATGACCTGACCGTGCTGTGCCTGCACAGGCCGGCGCGACCGGGCCACCTGCGCGGCAGCCTTGCGCTGCGGCCCGAACAGGGAGCAGGCGCCCTGCGCGCGCTGCTGGATGAACTTGACGCCGCGCTGGAGCACCGCGGCGTCGGCGCCACTGCGCGTGAGGATGCACGCCTGGTGGCGGAAGAGTGGGTCAGCAACGCGCTTAACCACGGCAGCGCGCAGCACACGATCGCGGTGAAGATCCACTTCGAGGTGCAGGACGAGCGTCTGCTGCTGGAATTCGAGGACGACGGCTCGGCGTTCGATCCGCTGGCACAGAACCTGCCTGACATCGACGCCCCCATCTCAGATCGCCGCATCGGCGGTCTCGGCGTGCTGCTGGTGCGGCAGTTGTCGCAGGAGTTGCGCTACCGGCGCAGCGAGCGCCACAACCTGCTGAGCCTGTGGCTGCCGCGTGTCGGCCTCGGCGAGTGAGCCCACTCGCATCAGATCTGGAGTTGCAATGAGCCTGTTGGTCACCGTTGAGCACACTGCAGAAGGGCGCGCCCAGGTGGCGGTTTCGGGCCGCCTGGACAGCAGCAGCTATTTCGAACTTGATCGCAGCCTTCAGCCGCTGCTGGAGTCAAGCGAGATCACCACCCTGGTGCTTGATCTCTCGGGCGTGAGCTACATCTCCAGCGCTGGGCTGCGCTCGATTTTCAAGGCGCGCAAGGCGCTCGGCGAGCGCGCAGGGCTGCTGCTGGTGGTGAATCCGCAGCCGCAGGTGCAGAAGGTGTTCGATATCGTCAAAGCGGTGCCGGTGCGCGAGATCTTCCGCTCGGTCGAGGAGCTTGATGTCTACCTGCAGCGCATCCAGGCCAGATCGCTGGACCCCGACCACGAGGATTGAGTCGCTCCGGCAGCATCGCACTGGTGCGAAAGCGCGGCCGGCGCGCGCGGCCTGCAATGACACAGCCAGCACGCCTAACGGGTCTACACTTCAGGGCCATCAGACTCCGGAGCCCGCCCATGCATCGCGTCCTTGTCTCCATCGCGCTCGTTCTGTCCGTCTCAGCCGTCGCGCGGGCGGAAGTGGTATCCCGAGAACTGAAGTGGGAAGTGGACGGGGTGGCGCACAGCGGCCATTTCGTGCACGACAACGCGGCGCCCGCCCGCGGTGGCTTGGTGATGGTGCCGAACTGGATGGGCGTCAATGCGTCGGCGCTTGACAAGGCCAAGGCGATCGCCACGCGTGGTTACGCCGTGCTGCTGACCGATGTCTACGGCGCCGCTGTGCGCCCGGCCAACGCACAGGAAGCCGGCGCCGCTGCCCAGGCCATGTATGCCGACCGCGCGGTGCTGCGTGCCCGCGCGAATGCGGCTGTTGATCTGCTGAAGACTCAAGCCGGCGATGCAGGCTTCGACCCGACCAGGATCGGCGCGATTGGCTTCTGCTTCGGCGGCGCGACCGTGCTTGAACTCGCGCGCAGTGGCCGCGACGACATCGCCGGCGTGGTCTCCTTCCACGGCGGGCTGAGTACCTCGATGCCGGCCGCCGAGGGTCAGGTCAAGGCCAGCGTGCTGGTGTTGAACGGTGCCGACGACAGCTATGTATCGGCGGATGAGATCGCCGGGCTGCAAAAGGAAATGACCGCCGCCGGCGCCGACTGGCAGTTCGTCAACTTCGCCGGTGCAGTGCACTGCTTCGCCGAAGCCGACGCGAACTCGCCCGGCTGCACCTACCACGAGCGCTCGGCCAAGCGCGCCTATCGCCTGATGGACGACTTCTTCGCTGAAGCCTTCGGCGGCTGAGCCAATCGAGGCCAGCGCGCGCCGCCGCTTGCATGCACGGGCGGCGGCGCGCGCGGTGGGTGGGGAGACTCGTCGCAGCTTCTCAGTAGTCGCGCTGGATCGAGTACAGGGCCAAGCCGCGCAGCGCCGCGAGCTGCGGGCTCTCGGGCAGGCTCGCCAGCGACTCAATCGCGGCTTGCGCATAGCGCTTGGCGATCTCGTGGCTGTATTCAAGGCTGCCGCAGTCACGGATGCACTGCAGCACCTCGGGCATCGCCGCGGTATCGCCGTCCTGCACCGCCTTGGCCAGCAGTGCGCGCCGCTCCGGGCTTGCATGCGCCATCGCGTGGATCAGGGGCAAGGTGGCTTTACCTTCGGCGAAGTCGTCGCCGAGGTTCTTGCCCAGGGCGCTGGCGTCGGCGGTGTAGTCGAGCACGTCATCGGCGATCTGGAACGCATAGCCCAAGGCCAGGCCGTAGTCGTGCAGGGCTCGCTCATGCGCCGAGCCGGCACCGGCCAGCACCGCGCCCAACCGAGTGGCCGCAGCAAACAGCACCGCGGTCTTGCGCTCGATCACCCGCAAGTACGCCGCCTCATCGGTGTCCGGGTTGTGGACATGCAGCAGCTGCAGCACCTCACCCTCGGCAATCGCATTGGTGGTGTTGGCGAGGATGGTCATGATCGGCATCCGCTGCAGCTCGACCATCAGCTGGAAGCTGCGCGAATACAGAAAATCGCCGACCAGCACGCTCGCGGCATTGCCCCACAGCGCATTCGCTGTCTTGCGGCCGCGGCGCAGGTCGGACTCGTCCACCACGTCGTCGTGCAGCAGGGTGGAGGTGTGGATGAACTCGATGATGGCCGCAGTCTGGATGTGGTCGCTGCCGCTGTAGCCCAGGGCGCGTGCGGCCAGCAGCACCAGCATCGGCCGCAGGCGCTTGCCGCCGGCAGCGATGATGTGTTCGCTGATCTGATTGATCAGCAAGACGTCGGAGGCCAAGCGCCCGCGGATCAGGCCGTTGACCTCGGCCATGTCGGCGGCTACCAGGGCCTGGATGTCGGGCAGCGCGGAGGCGGGGGCAGGGGAGACTCGGAGGGCGGCGTTCATGCCGCGATTATAGCGGCGGCTGTCGCGGCCTCCGGGTGAGCGATGCCGCGAATCGAGCAGATCTCCTACCCGAGCCCGCGAGGTTTACCTGCTGAAGCGCCTCGCACCGGTGCCGCTATACTGCGCGCCACGGTCGCCCAGGGCGACCTGACCAAACTTCTGGCCGCAAGCGGCCTCACCGCCTAGACGAGGATCAAAGCGCATGGCCCGTGGCATCAACAAGGTCATCATCGTCGGCACGATGGGTGCCGACCCCGAAACCCGCTACACCACGGCCGGCTCGGCCGTCACCACGCTCCGTCTTGCCACCAACGAAAGCTGGAAGGACAAGAACACCGGCCAGATGCAGGAACGCACCGAGTGGCACCGCGTGAAGATGTTCGGCCGCCTGGCCGAGATCGCCGCCGAGTACCTGCGCAAGGGCCGGCAGGTCTACATCGAAGGCAGCCTGCGCACCGACAAGTACACCGACAAAGACGGCATCGAGCGCTACAGCACCGATATCGTCGCCAACGAAATGCAGATGCTCGGCGCCGGGCAGGCCGGTGAGGGTGGTGCATCGGGAGGTGGTGGCGGTGGCATGCGCAGCGAAGGAGGCGGACGCGAATCCGGCGGCGGTGGATACAGTCGTGGTGGTGGTGGCGGTGGCGAGACTGGGCAACGCGCGCCGCGCGGCCCGGCCGGTGGCGCACCCGCGCCCAGCCGTCAGCCGCCGCCGATGGACAACTTCGAGGACGATGAGATTCCGTTCTAGCGAACCCCTCATCTGCTGGTCGAGAAGCACCCGAAGAGCCCTGTGAATCACAGGGCTCTTTCGTTTTTGTTCTTCGGTACGGTGCAAAACAGTCGACTGATGCGCAACCGAGAGCCGACGCAGCGCGGCTGTGTGGAATGTTCCCGCGCGGATGTGCTGGCTTGGCTGCGCGCTGAGCCGGCGGTGCGAGCCCGAGCAGATTGGTCGCACCGCGCCGCAGCGCCCACGCTGCAAAAAGCCCGCACTACCGAAGTCGCCATCTGCAAGACGCACCTGACTCATCGGCGGGCGCATCACCGGATTCGATGTCTGATTCGACCCGCTTCATTCGATCAACTTCAATGATCGCGCGGAACACACCAACTGGCGCACCCGCGCACGAAGGCCCTGCGCTGCGCACCGCAGCCAGCGTCGATCAAGCGTTTGATCAGGCCCAAGGCAGCGGAGCTCCACGATGACCATCACCCTCACGGCCTTTGCGCGTTCGCCTGATCGGGGCAGGGGTCTGGCGCGCGACATGCCGGTGCGCTGGGCGCTGGAAGAAGTCGGCCAGCCCTACGAAGTTCGGCTTCTGTCCTTCACCGCCATGAAGGAGCCCGCGCATCGGCGGCTGCATCCCTTCGGCCAGATCCCGACCTTCGAGCAAGGCGACCTCGCCCTGTTCGAATCCGGCGCCATCGTGTTTCACATCGCCGATCGCCACGTCGGGCTGCTGCCGCAGGATTCCAACGCTCGCGCCCGCGCCATCAGCTGGATGTCCGCCGCACTGAGCACCGTGGAACCGCCCGTTCTCGAACGCGAATCCGCTCGGCTGACCGAACAGGGCACATCTTGGTATGCCGAACGTCTGCCGATGCTCGAAAGCCGCATTCGGCTGCGTTTGAACGATCTCGCCGGCCACCTCGGCGACGCTGAGTGGCTCGACGGCGAATTCAGCGCCGGTGACTTGATGATGGTGACCGTCCTGCGTCGACTGGGCGGATCCAACCTGCTCAACGAATTCCCGAACCTCGCCGCCTACGTCGCCCGCGGTGAAGCCCGCCCAGCCTTCCAACGCGCCTTCGCCGATCAGCTGGCGGTGTTCACCGGCGGATTGCAGCAAGACCCACCCCACGCCAGCCGCGAATGATCCGCAGAGTCTCCGATCCCACCCAGATACGCTCGTAGCGGCGCCAACATCACTCAGGAGAAATGCAGTGAACGAAAGCCACCAAGTCGCCGGCGCCGTCATCGAGTCCTACCGCCGGGCCGTGTTCGACCGCGACGTCGAAGCGCTGACGCGCCTGTACGACCCGGACGCACGTGTCTTCGACGCCTGGAATGTCTGGTCCTACGAAGGCGCCGACGCATGGCGAGCCTGCCTGCACGGCTGGCTCTCAACACTCGGCGACGACCGCGTCCGCGTGACCGCAGAGGACGTGCAAGTCCGCGGCGCCCCACCGCTGCTGGTCGCCAGTGCAGTGTTCAGATACGCCGCGATTGATCCCGACGACCGGGAGCTGAGGGCCATGCAGAATCGATTGACCTGGGCGCTTCGCTTCGACGGCGATGCCTGGAAGATCGTGCATGAACATACGTCGATGCCGGTGGGGCATGAGGACGCGAGGGCGGTGTTCGTGCGGCCGAGCGCTACGTGAGGAATTGTCCAGTCGGTCGCGCGGTTCAACTGCCACTCAACTGCTACGGCCGTCTCAGGCCCGGAATGCAACAGCCCTGAGGAGCGCAGGTGATGTGCCTGAGTGCTTCAAGCCGATAGCGGAGCTGCCGATTGCAAAGTGGTTCCGCCGGCTGCTGCGGGCCGGGCGTCAAGCCCGCCTCGGGCGGCCGATGGTGCCGCCGATGAAACCCTCTAGAATGTGCGACCCCTGCCGGATGCCGAACGCATGAGAGATTTCCGCTACTCCTTCCTCGTCACCGCGATCTGTCTCGGGCTGGCGGCCTGGTGGGGAACGCATACGCCGGCGGGTGTGTGGGTGGCGCTTGCGGTAACGGTGATGCTCGGCATCCTGGAGGTCAGCCTTTCGTTCGACAACGCGGTGGTGAATGCCCGCGTGTTGAAGGACATGGATGAGTGGTGGCGTCAGATGTTCTTGACGGTCGGCATCCTGATCGCGGTGTTCGGCATGCGGCTGGTGTTTCCGATCGTGATCGTCGCGGTGGCGACGGGCCTCGGCACGCTTGAAGTCATCGACATGGCGATCGATACGCCTGCGGAGTACTCGCGGCACCTGATGGAAAGCCATGTGCCGATCGCGGCCTTTGGCGGCATGTTCCTGCTGCTGGTGTTCCTGAATTTTCTGATCGATGCAGACAAGCACACCCACTGGTTCACCGCCGTCGAGAGTCGGCTCGCCTCGGTCGGCCGCGCCGATTCGGTGAATGTCGGCCTGGCTCTGCTGGCCCTGCTGTTGCTGCACTACCTGCTGCCGGAATCAGCGCGCATGGATGCAGTGATCGCAGGCGGCTGGGGCATCCTGCTGTACGTGGCGATCGGCTCGCTGGACGTGTTTTTCGAGGACGCCGAAGCCGGCGATGCCGCAGTGCAGACGGTGCGGCGCTCGGGCGCTGCGGGCTTCATTTATCTGGAAGTGCTCGACGCCTCGTTCTCGTTTGACGGCGTGATCGGTGCGTTCGCGATCACCCAGGATGTGGTGATCATCATGCTGGGCCTGGCGATCGGCGCGATGTTCGTGCGCTCGATGACGGTGCATCTGGTCAACCGCGGCACCTTGGACAACTTCATTTATCTGGAGCACGGCGCCCACTACGCGATCGGAATCCTGGCGGTGCTGATGTTGGTGAGCACGGTCCACCACGTGCCCGAGGTCATCACCGGGCTCGCTGGAGTGGTTCTGATCGGGCTGTCGGTATGGTCCTCGGTTCGCCACCGGCGTCGGATGCAGGGCGTCAGCGCCAACGCGGTTTGAAGCCCGTCGCAGCTTGTTGGATGTCTGCAGCGGTCGTTCGTGCATTGCAACGCTGGCCGGTTCAGGCGCGGTCGGCTATAAGTTGCAGCGCTCTGGCTCCGGTTTGGCGGTTCTCTTGTCTGAAGAAATCCTGATCAACGTCACCCCGCGCGAAACCCGCGTGGCGGTGGTCGAAAACGGCATGCTGCAGGAGGTCCACATCGAGCGGGCCTCGCGTCGCGGCTACGTGGGGAACATCTACAAGGGCAAGGTGATCCGGGTGATGCCTGGCATGCAGGCCGCCTTCGTCGAAGTGGGCCTTCAGCGCGCGGCGTTTCTGCACGCCTCCGACATCATCCGGCTGCCGACGCCCACGCCGCTGCCGCCGGAGGGCGACGAGCCGGCGATTGCCTCGCCCACGCCGCCCATCTCCGAGTTGGTCCGTGAAGGCCAGGAGATCGTGGTGCAGGTGGTCAAGGACCCGATCGGCAGCAAGGGTGCCCGATTGACCTCGCAGCTCAGCATTCCTTCGCGTTATCTGGTGCTGCTGCCCTACAGCAAGGTGCTGGGCGTGTCGGCGCGGATCGAGGACGAGGCCGAGCGTGCGCGCCTGAAGTCCACCATCGGCGAGCACAGCGGCGGCAATGGCATGGGCTACATCGTTCGCACCAATGCCGACGGCCAGTCGGCCGAGGCGCTGGCGGATGATCTGGCCTATCTCGGCAAGCTGTGGGACGCGATCCAGGCCGGTTCGGCGCAGGCGAAGGTCGGCAGCTGCATCTACGAAGACCTGTCGCTGCCGCTGCGCGCCCTGCGGGATCTGCTGCACGGCGAGGTCGAAAAGGTCCGCGTGGATTCGCGCGAAACCTTCGAGCGGATATTGCGCTTCGCCGGACAGTTCATGCCCGAACTGGTCGAGCGGATCGAGCACTACCCCGGCGAACGCCCGATCTTTGACCTGTATGGCGTCGAGGACGAGATCCAGCGCGCGATGCAGAAGGAGGTGCCGCTGAAATCCGGCGGCTATCTGGTGATCGATCAGACCGAGGCGATGACCACGGTCGACGTCAACACCGGCGCCTTCCTGGGCAGCCGGAACCTGGAGGAAACCGTCTACCGCACGAACCTGGAGGCCGCACAGGCGGTCGCGCGCCAGCTGCGGCTGCGCAATCTGGGCGGGATCATCATCATCGATTTCATCGACATGACCGACCCCGAGCACCGCCGCCAGGTGCTGCGCCAGCTGGAGAAAGCGCTGGCGCGTGATCATGCCAAGACCACGGTGTACGAGTTCTCGCCGCTGGGCCTGGTCGAGATGACCCGCAAACGCACCATCGACAGCTTGGAGCGGCAGCTGTGCGAGCCGTGCCAGAGCTGTAGTGGGCGCGGCACCCAGAAGACCGCCGAGACCGTGACTTACGAGATTTTCCGCGAGATCACCCGCGCGGTGCGCCAGTTCGAGGCGCGCAAACTGCTGGTGCTGGCCTCGCCCAAGGTGGTGGCGCGGATTCTGGAAGAGGAGTCCAGCGGCGTGGCCGAGCTGGAGGAATTCATCGGCAAGTCGATCCGCTTCCAGGCCGATGAAAACTACAGTCAGGAGCAGTACGACGTGGTCCTTCTGTGAGCCATCCGCTGCGCCGCGGCCTGCGGCGCCTGCGCCGATGGATCGCGCTGTCGGCGGCGGTGCTGCTCATTCTGGCCGCGGTCACCGTGGCCGTCGCCAGCCAGCTGCTGCCGCTGATCGAACGCCATCCGGACAAGGTTGCCGCCTGGCTTGAGCAGCGGATCGGCCAGCCGGTCCGCATCAGCGGGGTCAGCGCACGCTGGAGCCGGCGCGGGCCGCTGCTGGATCTGCGCGACCTCAGCATCGGCAGCGGCGACAGCGGCCTCGACATCGGCTCGGCGCGGCTGCGGATCAATGTCTACGCAGGTCTGTTGCCCGGCCAGCCGCTGCTCAGCCTGCGCGTTGAAGGGCTGCGGCTTGAGCTGGCACGCAGCATCGAGGGCCAGTGGCAGGCGCGTGGGTTCTACGGCGGCGCTGGCGTCAACATCGAACAGGCCTTGGCCCAGCTTGAGCGCATCGGCGAGCTCGAGCTGTTCGACGGCCAGTTGGTGATCGAGGACCGCTACGCCGATTTCGACGTTCGGCTCGATCGCATCGACGCGCGTCTGCGCACCCTTGGCGGACGCTTCCGCTTCGCGCTGCAGGTACACGCCGAAGACAGCCCGCCGCTGCGGCTGGTGGCGGATCTCGACAATTCGCTGGGTTCGGGTCGCATGCATCTCGGCGCGCGCCAGCTCGATCTGCCGGCATGGCTGCAGGGCAGCAGCCTTGTCGGGCTGGGTCTGGTTCAGGGCCGAGCCGACCTCGACCTGTGGATGGGCATCGAGGAGGGACGCATCGCCAACGTCGACACCGTCGCCGAGGTGCGTTCGCTGGCGCTGCGCCGCACTGATCGGCCGGATGAGGGTCCGACTCCGGCCGCTACCCAGGCCGACGAACTGTCGCTGCGCGCGCATCTTCAGCGCGAAGGCGACGGCTGGCGGATGAGTGTGCCGGTGCTGCGGATGCAGTCCGGCGATGAGCGCTCGCTGTCAGGGCTGGATCTGCGCTGGCGTGAGGACAGCCTGGTGCTGCGGCTGGATCAGATCGACTTCGCCGCTTTCGTCCACCTGCTCACGGTGCTGGCCCCGCTGCAGTCGGAGGTGCTCGACTGGCTGCAGCACGCAGAGCCGCGCGGCCGTGTTGAAGACCTGGAACTGGCGTTTGCCGACGGCAGCCTGCGCGATCTGTCAGCGCAGCTGCATGACCTCGGCATCGATGCAGTGGCGGCGCGCCCGGGCTTCAGCGGGCTGTCGGCCGGCATCACGGCGAGCGGTGAATCGATGGCAGTCACGCTGAACGCGCCGGACTTCACCGTCCACGCGCCGTTCAGCCTGGTTGCGCCGCTGCCGGCAGCGCTGGACGGCCACGTCGACCTGTGGCGCGAGGATGGCAAGATTCACGTCGAAGCCAGCGCGCTGCGCGTGGTTGGCCCGGACTACGGATTGACTCTTGCCGGCGGGCTGTGGAACGACGACCAGGGCAGCCGCCCCAGCGTTGATCTGCGCGCGGTGGTGGACCCGGGCCCGATCACCGCTGCCCATCGCTTCTGGGTGATCAACAAGATGCCGCCCAAGACGGTCGAGTGGCTGCGGACTTCGATTGTCGACGGCCGTCTCAGCTCCGGCATCGTGATGCTGCAGGGCGACCTCGACGACTGGCCGTTCGCGGGCAACGAGGGCCGCCTGATCGCGCGTGCCGAGGTCGACGACACCGTGTTCGATTACCTGCCGGGCTGGCCGATGGGCACCCGGCTTAAGGGCTACGTCGGCTTCGAGAACCAGTCGATCGAATCCGAAGTGTCAGCACGCGTGCTGGCGGTGCCGGTGACGCGGGCCTGGGGACGCATCGCCAATTTGAAGCAGCCGGTGCTGGAGCTTGAGCTCGAAGGCGGCGCCAGCGGCGAACGCCTGCTCGGTCTGCTGCGGCAAAGCCCACTGTGGAAGCGTTTCGGCACTGCCATGCGCGGGCTCAGCATCGATGGTGACGCGGACGTTCGACTGACCATACGAGCGCCCTTGAAGCGCGAGCTGGGCGAACTCGAACTCGACGGCCAGGCGGATCTGGTCGATGCCGACCTGGTCGACACTCAGTGGGGCCTGCGTTTCGGCGGCGCCAGCGGGCGCCTGCGTTTCACTCGCGATGGTTTCAGCGCGGATGAACTCGGGGTGCGCTTCGACGGCCAGCCCGGCAGCCTCAGCCTGGCCTCTGGCCGCTTCAGCGCGGACAGCGCCCATCTGTTCGAGGCCAGCCTGCGCGGCGCTTTCAGCGTCGAATCGCTACTGGCGCTGCGGCCCGAGCTGCACTGGCTCGAACCCTATGTGATCGGCGAATCCGGCTGGTCGATTGATCTTGCGGTGCCGGTGAAGGCGGTTGCCGGGCCAGACGAGGCAGTCACACGAGCGCCCGAGGCAGTTGCTGAATCCCTGCCACGGGCGCCGGCGTCGGCGGCATTGGCGGATTCGCAGCCGGCTTTCGCGAATGCCGTGCCCGACCCACAGCCACCCGCTGCAGCGCCCAGCGTGCTACGGGTGCGCTCGGATTTACGCGGAGTTGCACTGCGTTTGCCGGCGCCGCTGCGCAAGCCGGCCGACGGCGCGCTGCCGCTGGACCTGCGCTTCGAGCTGCCAGCCGATCAAGGCATTCTGGATCTGCGCCTCGGGCGACTGCTGCGGCTGCGCGGCCTGACCGGTGCCACCTCGGCCGAGTTCCGTGGCGTCGCCGCGTTCGGCGCCGAGACGTCCGGCGAGCTGCCTGCGGCGGGTTTGAACATCAGCGGCAGCACCTCGACCCTGGACGCACCGGCCTGGATCGCGCTCGCCATGGGCGGCAATGGCGATGGCCTCCGGATTGGCGACATCGATATCGAAACCGGCCTGCTCAGCCTGGGTGAGCGCGGCCTGTCCGATCAGCGGGTGTCGGTGCACACCGAAGACAATGGCCAGCGTCGCCTGCGCCTGCAGGGGCCATCGGCCGAGGGCGAAGTGATCTGGCCCGCGGTTTTCAGCGAACCGGTCAGCGTGCGCATGCAGCGTCTGTACTGGCCGCCCGGCCCTGAACAAGCACCGGGCACGCCAGCGAAAGTCGTCGCAGAGCCGGACCCCACCGCCATGCCCGCGCTGGATGTGGTGATCGACGACGCGCGCTTCGGCAAGGCGCATCTGGGCCGACTTGAGCTGCTGACCCGGCGCGGCCCGGACGGCCAGCTGGTCGAGCGCCTGCAAACGCGCTCGGCGGATCTGTCGGTCGATATCCGCGGCGACTGGAGCCGCAGCCTTGAGGGCAGCGAAAGCCGCTTCACCATCGGCTTCAGCGGTGATGACCTCGGCCGCATGCTGCAGGCCTTCGGCATGGCGCCGCTGGTCGAGGGCGGCAAGACCCGCGCCGACATGGACCTGCGCTGGCGCGGCGGCCCGGCCAACTTCGCTTTCGCCGCCGCCGACGGCCAGCTGCGGATCACCGTCGGCAAGGGCAGGGTGCCAGAGCTTGAGCCCGGCGCCGGGCGCTTCCTCGGCCTGCTCAGCCTGGCCGAGATTCCGCGCCGGCTGGCGCTGGATTTCAGCGACTTCTTCCGCGCCGGGCTTGCCTTCAATTCCATCGAGGGCAGCTTCCAGCTCGCGGGCGGCAATGCGATGACCGACAACCTGCGTATCGATGGCCCGGCGGCCGAGATCAAGCTCAGCGGCCGCACCGGGCTGGCGGCGCGCGACTACAGCCTGCAGGTGGAAGTGCTGCCGCGCACCGGCAGCGTGCTGCCGGCCTTGGGTGCGCTGACCGCGGGGCCTGCGGGTGCGGCGGTGGGTGCCGTCGCGCAGGCGGTACTGCAGCGGCCGATGAAGCAGATGAATCGCACCCTGTACCAGGTCGGCGGCGGCTGGGATGCACCCGACATCGAGGTGATCGAGCGCGGGCCGGCGCGCGTCGAACCCTCGCCGCTCGCGCCGCAGCGGGTCGACCCGGACGCATCGGTCGTGCCACCGACCCAACGCCAGGCGCGTCCGCGTTGAGCCTGCGCCGAGGCGGCGTGGCTGCCGCCTCCGAGTTCCGCACGCATGGCTCCAGCGCGCTGTTCGCGCGTCCATCCCCGCAGCGAATTCCGGCGCATGCTTGCACCTTCACCGGCGCATCCCCATCCTTCGGCAATGAACACCACCCACGAACTCGCCGAATCCCGCCTGCTCGCGCCCTCCGGGCTTGAGCCCCGCCATCTCGAACAGGTGTTCGCACGCCTGCTCAGCCCCGGCATCGACTTCGCTGACCTGTACTTCCAGAACAGCCGTCACGAGAGCTGGATGATGGAGGACGGCATCGTCAAGGAGGGCAGCCACAGCATCGAGCAGGGCGTCGGCCTGCGCGCGATCAGCGGCGAAAAGACCGGTTTCGCTTACTCGGACGAGCTGCAGCTGCCGGCCCTGCTGGAAGCCGCAGGCGCCGCCCGCGCGATCGCCCGCGCCGGCCAGAACGGCACTGCCACCGGCCTCAGCACCCAACGAGGGCGCAGCCTTTACGCGCCGCTGGACCCGATCGACAGCCTCGACAGCGAATCCAAGGTACAGCTGCTGCGCGAGGTGGATGCCTTGGTGCGCTCGGCGGATGCGCGCGTGCGCCAAGTCATCGTCAGCCTCGCCGGTTCGGTCGACACCGTGCTGGTGGCGCGCTCCGACGGCATCATGGCCGGCGATGTGCGGCCGCTGGTGCGCTGCAATGTGCAGGTGATCGTCGAGCAGGACGGCCGCCGCGAGCAAGGCTATGCCGGCGGCGGTGGCCGCTACAGCTATCCGGAACTGCTGCAGAGCGGGCGCGCGCTGGAGTTTGGCCGTGAAGCCCTGCGCCAGGCGCTGGTGAATCTCGAAGCCGTCGATGCACCGGCCGGCAGCATGCCGGTGGTGCTTGGCCCGGGTTGGCCCGGCGTGCTGCTGCACGAAGCCGTGGGCCATGGTCTGGAGGGTGACTTCAACCGCAAGGGCACCAGCACCTACGCGGGCCGCATGGGCGAACAGGTCGCCTCCAACCTGTGCACGATCGTCGACGACGGCACCCTGGATGGCCGCCGCGGCTCACTGAATGTCGATGACGAGGGCTGCGTCACCCAGCGCACGACCTTGATCGAAGGCGGCAAGCTGGTCGGCTACATGCAGGACAGCCTCAACGCACGGCTGATGGGTGTGGCCCCGACCGGCAACGGCCGCCGCGAGAGCTTCGCCCATCTGCCGATGCCGCGCATGACCAACACCTACATGCTGGCCGGCGAGAGCGACCCGGAAGAGATCATCCGCTCGGTCAAGCGCGGCCTGTACGCGCCGAACTTCGGCGGCGGCCAGGTCGACATCACCTCGGGCAAGTTCGTATTCTCGGCCAGCGAGGCCTACCTGATCGAGGACGGCCGCATCACCGCGCCGGTCAAGGGCGCGACCTTGATCGGCAACGGGCCGGAGACGATGAACCGGGTCAGCATGGTTGGCAACGATCTCAAGCTGGATGCCGGCGTCGGCATCTGCGGCAAGGACGGCCAGAGCGTGCCGGTCGGCGTGGGTCAACCCACGCTGAAGATCGAGAGCCTGACCGTGGGCGGTACGCGTGCCTGAGAGCCGTTCCGAGGCGTCGTCTGGAGCGCTGACCCAGCTCTGTGCGCGACGCCGTCAGCGGCACATCGAACCGTCGGCGAGCGATCAAAGTCCTCGCGCGGTCAGGCCTCGCTGATCGCCATCGCCGCGCCAACGATGCCGAGCTGGCCGTGCTCGATCAGCCGCACCGGCACCTGCTCCAGCACCGGCCGCATCACGCCCTTGGCGGCGAAGCGGGCGGCGAACCTGTCGGCGTCGAAGGCATGCAGCAGGCGCGGCAGGATTCCGCCGGCCAGCAACACGCCGCCATAGGCGCCGAGGCCCAGCACCGAGTTGCCGCAGACGCTGGCCAAGGCGCCCCAGAAGCTCTCGACCGCCGCGCGCGCCAGCGCATCGGTGCCGGCTTCCGATCCCTGGCTCACGGCCTCAGGTGTTTCCGCACTGGCGGTGAGGCCCTGCAGTTGGCCGAGGCCGCGATAGATCCGCAGCAGGCCCGGGCCTGACAGTAAGGTCTCGGTGTCGACGTGGCCGGCGTGTTCGGAATGCGCGCGCAGCAGCTCCAACAAGGCTGATTCCTCGGCGCTACCTGGTGCGAACCCGGGCCGGCCGCCTTCGGTCGGCACCACGATTTCGCCGCCGGGGTAGGGCACGCGCAAGGCGGCGCCAAGCCCAGTGCCCGGGCCGATCACCACCACCGGTGCGGCGCGTCCGTGAGCAGGTCCGTGCAGTAGTTGCCCCGCACCTTCGGCCAGCCAGCGAGTGGCGCGCGCCAGGGCTTCGAAATCATTGCTCAGATGCAGCGGGGCGCCGCCCGCGACCTGTTCGAGCGCATCCAGATGCACCCGCCAGGGCAGGTTGCCATTGATGATCTCGCGCTCGTGGCGAAGTCCCGCGCAGGCCAGTGCAAGTGCCTGCGGCTGGCCGGGATGATCCTGGATGAAACGCGCGACGACCTGATCCAGGCCGGCGAAGTCGGCACAGCGGTAGGTCTGCGCTGAGATCACCACCGGCGCGCTGCGGCCCTTCGAATCCACCTCGACCCAGGCCATGCGGGCATTGGTTCCGCCCACATCGGCGGCGAGCGCGTGCAGCTGCGACATTTCTGATCCGTCAGGCAAGAACACAAGCCGCCAAGGTTAGCCTTGATCGACGGCGGCGGGCAGCCCCGTCGCGGCCCATGCCCGCAAGACATACGTATGCAGGGCACCGACGAAGCTTGCTCCCCCAGCGGGTATGATCTGGACCCCGCCGCATGCCTGCGAATACCGTGCCGATCCAGCTGCTGCCCGACACCCTGATCAACCAGATCGCTGCCGGCGAAGTCGTCGAGCGGCCGGCCTCGGTGATCAAGGAGCTGCTGGAAAACGCGGTCGACGCCGGCGCCAATCGGGTCGAGATCGATCTGGAGGAAGGCGGCATCCGCCTGATCCGCATCCGCGACGACGGCTGCGGTATTCCTGCCGGCGAGCTGGCGCTGGCACTGTCGCGCCACGCGACCAGCAAAATCGCCTCGCTGGATGATCTGGAGCAGGTCGGCACGCTCGGTTTCCGTGGCGAGGCCCTGCCGTCGATCGCGGCGGTCTCGAAGTTCAGCATCACATCAAGGCCGGCCGACCAGGCCAGCGCTCAGCGCGTGGAAGTGCAGGGCGGTCGAGTGCAGCCGGCCGAGCCCGCGGCGCATCCGGTCGGGACCACCATCGAGGTGCGCGATCTGTTCTACAGCGTACCGGCGCGACGCAAGTTCCTGCGCGCCGAGCGCACCGAGTACGGCCACGCCGAGGACCTGGTGCGGACGCTGGCGCTGGCACGCATGCAGGTCGATCTCAAGCTCAAGCACAACGGCCGCGTCACCCGCCACTACCGGCCGGTGGATGATGATGCCAGCCAGCACAAGCGCCTGGCCGAGGCGCTGGGTGAAGACTTCGCCAGCCAGGCCCTGCGTATCGAGCACGAGGGCGCAGGTTTGCTGCTGTCCGGCTGGGTCGGCCTGCCGACTGCATCGCGCAGCCAGGCCGACCAGCAGTTCTTCTTCGTCAACGGCCGCCACGTGCGCGACCGGCTGGTGGCGCATGCGGTCAAGCAGGCCTATGCCGATGTGCTGTTCCACGGTCGCCATGCCGCGTTCGTGCTGTTTCTGAACATCGATCCGCGCAAGGTCGATGTGAACGTGCACCCGGCCAAGCATGAGGTGCGCTTCCGCGACGGCCGGCTGGTGCACGAGTTCATCTTCCGCAGCCTGCATGAGGCGCTTGCCAGCACCCGCGCCGGCAGCAGCGCGACGACCGCAGCTGGCGAGACGACGGCGGCGATCGCTGGCATGACTCCGAACTATGCGCCGAACGCAGCCACCGCAACGGCGGGGGGCAGCGGCTACGGCTATCAGTCACCGCCGCCCGGCCTGCGCCCGCAGCAGTTCGGCATGCCGCTGCGCGAGCAGATCGCCGCCTATGGTGCGTTGTATGGGGCAGGCGCGCGTGCAGTGGCGCCTGCGCCGATGCCGTCCGAAGACAGCGCACAGGCGCCGCCGCTGGGCTATGCGCTGGCCCAGCTGCACGGTGTGTATGTGCTGGCGCAGAACATCCACGGCCTGGTGCTGGTCGACATGCACGCCGCGCATGAGCGCATCACCTACGAGCGCCTGAAGCTGCAACGCGAGAACGAAGGCATCCGTTCCCAGCCCCTGCTGGTGCCGATCGAACTGGCGGTGAGCGAGCGTGAGGCCGATCTGGCCGACGCCGAGGCGCCCGCGCTGAGCATGCTGGGCATCGAGCTGACCCGCACCGGCCCGCAGTCGCTATCGATCCGCAGTGTGCCCGTATTGCTGGCCGGAGCCGACGCCCGCCAACTGGTGCTGGATGTGCTGTCCGACATCGCCGAACACGGCCGCACGCGACGCATTGAGGAAGCCGGCAACGAGCTGCTGTCGACCCTGGCCTGCCACACCTCGGTGCGCGCCAACCGCCAGCTGACCCTTGCCGAGATGAATGCCCTGCTGCGCGACATGGAGGCCACCGAGCGCTCCGGCCAGTGCAACCACGGCCGTCCGACCTGGACCCAACTCGGCATGGCCGAGCTGGACAAGCTCTTTCTGCGCGGACGCTAGCGCCTACCATCGGAATGTTCGCCTTGAGATCAAGATTGGCCGACCGACTGCTGAGCACGATCGCTCTGATTAGCGCGCTGATCGCCAGCGCTGCGGCCAACTCGTCGGCTCCGGAGCTGAAGCCCGCAGCGCTGACAACACCCGAATTCGCCGCCGAACTCGCCGAGTTCCGCGCCCAGCGCGAGCTGGGCCTGCGCAGCCCGGACGGTTGGCTGGCCCTGGTCGGCCTGCACTGGATCGAGCCCGGTCGCCACCGCATCGGCAGCGATGCCGATGCCAATGTCACCCTGGCGGTCGGCCCCGCCATCTTGGGCGAGATCGAGCGCGTGGCGGCCGATTCCGAGTCGCATGCCTTGAGCCTTCACGTACCGACGCAGGCAGGGCTCAAGCTGGATGGCATCGAGCTGAAACCCGGCAGCCACCGACTGCTCAGCGACCGCAGCGAGACCCCATCAAGGCTTGAGTTCGCGGGCGGAAGCCTGAGTCTGATCGAGCGCGGGGATCGGATCGGCCTGCGCGTGCGCAGCGACACCGCCCCTGCTCTGATCTCATTCAAGGGCCTCAACTGGTTCGAGCCGGCGCCCGCGCTGCAGCTGGAGGCACGTTTTGAGCCGCATCCGCCGGGGCAGACGCTGCCGATCGTCAACGTGCTGGGCCAAGTCGATGACACCCCCAATCCGGGGCGTCTGGAGTTCAAGATCGATGGCACGGCCTACAGCCTCGAAGCACTTGGCGATCCGGCTGACGCGTTGTTCCTGATCTTCGCCGACCGCAGCAACGGCCGCGAAAGTTATGGCGCCGGACGTTTTCTCTACACCGGCCCGGTGGTCGATGGCCGCGTGCGGCTGGACTTCAACCGCGCGATCAATCCACCCTGTGCCTATACCGACTACAGCACCTGTCCGCTGCCGCCACCGGAGAATCGCCTGCCGGTTTTCATCCGCGCTGGCGAGGCACGCTTTGGTCACAACACACCGAAGGCGGCGTCGTAAGCCGCACCCCTTGATCCCGATGGAGATTTGCATGCGTCATTTGTTGCAGCGCTGTGTTGTCGCCCTTTCCCTGCTTGCGTTCGCCGGCCTGGCCTGCGCCCGTCCGGTGCCGATGCTGTGGATCGCCAGCAAGGGCGAGGCGCGCGTGCATCTGCTCGGCAGCTTCCACATGCTGAAGCCGCAGGACTATCCGATGGACCCCAGCATCGAGCTCGCCTACGCCGAGGCGGAGCAACTGGTGTTCGAGCTCGACCCGAAGGAGATGACCTCGCCGGATCTGGCCTCCGGCCTGATGAAGGCCGCACGCTTCGACGACGGCCAAACCTTGCGCAAGGTGCTGCCGGAAGACCTGCGTCTGAAGCTGGAGAGCTTCATGGGCGAAGCCGCAGTGCTCGGCTCCGACGGCATGAAACCCTGGTTCATCACCTTGAACCTGACCGTGTCGATGGTCGTGCAGGCGGGCTTCAACCCGGCCTTGGGCATGGACTCGCACTTCATGCAGCGCGCGGCCGACGACGGCAAACCGAGCAGCGGACTCGAAACCGTCGCCGATCAGATTCACGCGCTGTCGGCCTCGCCGCTGAATGAGCAGGTTATCGGCCTGTCTGAAGCCTTGAAGCCGATGGACGAGATGCGCGCCAAGTTCGACGAGCTGTACGGCTTCTGGCGCAGCGGCGACACCGCCGCGATCGAGCGACTGATGATCGGCGAGATGATGGAGAAGACCCCGATCACCGCCAAGACCATCAACGAAGACCGCAACCGTCGCTGGCTGCCGCAGATCGAGGCGATGCTGGAGCGTGGCGACAACACCCTGGTTGTCGTCGGCGCGCTGCATCTGGTCGGCGATATCGGCTTGGTCGAGCTGCTGCGCGCCCGCGGCTATAGCGTCGAGCGTGTGGCCGCGACATCGCCTTGATCGACGCTTCGACAGAGTCGCTGACAATGCGATTACGCGCAGGCGAGTGGGGTTGGATGCTCTCGCTCCGAACGAGCGGTCCCGCTGACGCCCGCTCGCCAGAGTAGTGGTCAGTCGCTCGAATCGACTGCAGGCGCTGTTCGGTCCTGCAGCGACGAGGTCCGAATAGTGGTGAGGCGGGCCGGGTTGTTGACCCGGCCCGCCTCTGGCGTTCCGAGAACGGGTATTTGAGCGAGGACAGTGGCGTGACAAGTCGCGCAAGCCTAGGCCACCCGGATGAGGTGCTGATCGTCGGTGGCGGCGTGATCGGCCTGTGCAGCGCGCTGTATCTGCTCGAGGCCGGCCGGGCGGTACGGGTTATCGAGCGCAGCACGATCGGCGCCGGCGCATCGCACGGCAACTGCGGCACGCTCACCCCCAGCCACGCGCCGCCGCTGGCTGCGCCCGGGGTGTTGCTGAAAGGGCTGCGCTGGATGCTGAAACCCGATGCGCCGCTGTATATCCGCCCGCGGATCGACCCGGCGCTGTGGAGCTGGCTTCTGCATTTCGCCGCGCGCTGCAACCCACGCGACTGGCGCGATTCCACCGCCAAGCGGGCGGTTCTATTGAGCGCCTCGCGAGGCTTGCTCGCCGAGGCCGTGCAGCGTCACAGCTTGGACTGCGAGCACAGCGACTCCGGCCTCAGCTATGTGTTCCGCACTCAGCAGCTGCTGGACACGGTCGCTGCGGATCTGCCTGCGCTGGCAGAGTTGGGCATCCGCGCCGAGGTCCACGATGGCGCCCGCGTCGAGCGCGAGGAACCCGCATTGAAGCCTGGCGTCGCCGGTGGAATCCTGTTCCCCGACGATGGGCACCTGCGTCCTGATCGCTATCTCGCCGCGCTCACCGAGCGAGTGCGCGCCTTGGGCGGCCTGATCGAAGAGGGCGTTGCCCTGCAGCGGCTGCAGATCGACGGCGGCCGCGTGACGGCGGTGCACACCAGCGCCGGCGTCTATCGTCCGCGTGAGACCGTGCTGGCGCTCGGTGCATGGACGCCGTCGCTGGCGCAGAGCCTCGGCATCAAGCTGCCCATCCAGCCTGGCAAGGGCTATTCGATCACCTACAGCCGGCCGCAGCTGGCGCCACGACGTCCGCTGGTGCTGAAGGAGCGCTCGGTCTGCGTCACCACCTGGGCCGATGGGTTCAGGCTGGGCAGCACCATGGAATTCAGCGGCTACGACCAGTCGCTCAATCGGGTGCGTCTGGATGCGCTGGAGCGCGGCGCCACCGAGTTCCTGCATCAGCCGACGGGCGATGCCAAGCGCGAGGAGTGGTATGGCTGGCGTCCGATGACCTGGGACGATCTGCCTCTGGTCGGCCGCGTGCCGGCGCTGTCGAACCTCGTGCTGGCGGCCGGCCACGGGATGATGGGCGTCAGCATGTCGGCGGTCAGCGGACATCTGGTGGCCGATATCGTCTGCGCGCGTACGCCCGTGGTCGACCTGGCATCGCTGGATCCGGCGCGCTTCAGTTGATCCGATGACACTCTGAGCGCCGCACGGCCCCTGCTAATCTGCGCATTCGTCCGAGACCGCAGGCCGCCATGTCCAGCACCGAACCCGCCGAAGCTTCGATCAACAGTGATGCCGCGGCCAGCAGCGATCCGTTCCAGCGCGTGATCGAGCGCAATACGGCCGACGTCATGCTGCGCACCGCGCAGCAACACCACGTGCAGCTCTCAACGATGGCCGACATCAAGGCCAATATCCTGATCACCGTCTCGTCGATTGTGCTGACCATGAGCCTGCGCCAGGTCAGCGATCCGGAGATGAAACTGGCGATGGCGGTGCTGTCGGGTTTCACGCTGTTCGCGTTGTTTCTGGCCGTGCTGGCGGTGCTGCCGAAGTATCGGCCGATCAAGCTGAAAGATCCGGATGCGCCGTTGCCGTCGGGCTTCAATCTGCTGTTCTTCGGCCACTTCGCCGAACTCAAGCGAGAGCGCTTCGAGCGCGAAGTCGCCAACGTGCTGCAAGGCCAGGGCGATATCTATCGCACCATGGCCCGCGATCTGTACGGGCTCGGCTACTACCTGTCGCACTTCAAGTACCGCTATCTGCGCCTGTCCTACCTGTTTTTCCTGGCGGGATTCGTGCTCTCGAGCCTGATTCAGGGCGTGCAGCTGCTGTACTGATCGCGGCCAAACGCGCTGCCACGTGATCTGCGCAGGCGAGGCTGGCGCGATGGATCGAGTTCTACCGCCCGGGCGACGCAGGTTCGCGCCAGGCGCTGATCAGGCAGGCATGCATCATCGGCCCGCCCAGCGCAGCCACCAGCAAGCCGGCGGCCTGCACCAGCGCTTGCACCAGCTCGGCATCGAGATCCCAGCCGATCTGCCGCGCACTGGTCTGTACGGTGGCCGGCGCCAGCGCCAGCACCGAGGCCGCGCCCAGGTAGAGAGTGCTCGGGATCGACACGAACACCATCAGCCGCCACCACTGTCCACGCACTCGCGCGCGACTTCCGGCCAGCGTGGCCAGTGGATTGGCGCGGTCCAGTGCACTCGCATACGGGGCGAACATCAGCACGATCGGCAGCCAGCACAGCGGCACCGCCCACAGCGCGCTGCCCAGCATCGACAGGGCCAGCAGCACTGGCAAGGGCAGCCCTTGCAGGCCCAGCCAACCTGACCACAGCAATAAAGGCATCAAGGCCACTGCACCGAGCACGACACAGGCCAGCACCGTACCCACCAATCGCGGCAATCCCAGCAGTGCCCGCATCAGCGCATGCAGCGGCTGGGCTTTGCCGCCGCGGCCGACGGCATCGATGCAGATCGCCTGCGCCGAGTGCAGCCACAGTGCGAACAGCGCTGCAGCGGCCAACAACCACCAGGTGGCGCTGTGGGTCAGCGGTTCGATAAAGGCCAGCGCGCCGGCTTCGGGATCCTGCTGCAGGCTTTCCAGGCTGGGCAGGCGAATTGGATTCAGCAGACCGGGCAGCGCGCCGATCAGGGCCAAGGGCGCGGTGTAGGCAAGGCTGCGCCACCACAGCAGAAAGGACCGATCGAGCAGCGCGGGCAGGGCGTGGACAGGTGGCTGGGGCATCAGCGAATCATGCCCCAGCCAGCACGTGGATGGCGCCCGCGTCTGCCAAACTTCGGCTCCTGTTGGCCGGCCCGATTGCTCATGCCCGATGCTACGACCCGATTCGAACTCAGCGTTGGCAGCCGAGTGCGCGAGGCACTGCAGCGTGCGACTGTCGCGTTGACGGGCGAGGACGCCCGTCGAGAGGCCGAAGTGCTGCTCGCAGCAACGCTCGGCGTGGGCCGCGCCTGGCTGTTTGCACATGCGGATGACGGTCTCAGTGACGCGCAGATCGCGCAGTTCGGCGCGCACGTGAACCGGC
Source organism: Aquimonas sp. (assembly GCF_044377145.1). Lineage (NCBI taxonomy): Bacteria > Pseudomonadati > Pseudomonadota > Gammaproteobacteria > Lysobacterales > Lysobacteraceae > Aquimonas > Aquimonas sp. The sequence goes on along the minus strand of NZ_JBILJQ010000003.1, from coordinate 60,783 downwards.
GCGTCAGCGGAGAGCCGATCGCCTATGTGCTGGGCGAGCGCGAGTTCTACGGCCTGCGCCTGCAGGTCAGCCCGGCGACGTTGATCCCACGCGCTGACACCGAGACCCTGGTCGAACTGGCGCTGGCGCGTCTGCCGCGCCGAGCCGGCCTGCGCGTGCTCGATCTCGGCACCGGCAGCGGCGCGATCGCGCTGGCGATTGCGCATCAGCGGCCCGAGCTTGAGGTGATCGCCAGCGACGCCAGCAGGGCCGCGCTGGAGGTCGCCACGACCAATGCGGGAGCGCTCGGGCTGCAGCGGGTGCGCTTTGTCTGCGGTGACTGGTTCGAGCCGTTCGCGGACGCGCGTTTCGATATGGTGCTGAGCAATCCGCCCTACATCGAGAGCGCCGATGCACATCTGGATCAGGGCGACCTGCGCTTCGAGCCGCGCTCGGCGCTCGCCTCTGGCGCGGACGGGTTCGACGATCTGCGTCGCATTGTCGCCGCAGCACCAATGCATCTGAACCCCGGTGCTTGGCTGCTGTGCGAGCACGGCTGGCGACAGGGCGAGGGCATGCGCGATCTGCTGCAGGCGGCCGGCTTCGCCGAGGTGGCAACTTGGGTCGACCTCGAAGGCCGTGAGCGGGTCAGCGGTGGCCAGTGGCTGACGCTGTGAGCCGCTCACACCGGCTCGACAAAACAGTTCTTGCAATCTAATTGCACGCAATATAAATTCGCCACTCCAACCCGCAAGCAGGAGCAGGCCATGACCCCGATGTACACCGCACGTGCCACCGCCGTTGGCGGCCGCGAAGGCCGCGTCACCTCTGACGATGGCTTCATCGATCAGCAGCTGCAGTTGCCGACCGGCCTCGGCGGCAAAGGCGGCGCCACCAATCCCGAGCAGTTGTTCGCCGCCGGCTATGCGGCCTGTTTCGAGGGCGCCCTGCGCCTGGTCGCGCGCACTCGCGGCATCGCCATCAGCAGCGCCAAGATCGAAGCTGAAGTGGACATCGGCAAGGACGAGACCAGCTTCGGCCTGGCCGTGCGCCTGCACGCCATCGTCGGCGGCGTCGATGCAGCCACCGCCCAGGCACTGGCCGACGGCGCACACGAAGTCTGCCCGTACTCTAAAGCCACTCGCGGCAATATCCCGGTCGAAGTGAGCGCCAGCGCGGTCTGAGCCTGCGCGCGGAGCACGGGGCAGGGCATCAGTGCCTTCAGCGCCAGCGACCCAAGCCACCTCGGATCGACAAAACGCCACGCTCCAAAGCCCCTCTCCCGTGGGAGAGGGGTGGGCGAGAGGGTCCGCGCGGAGCGAGAGCCCCAGTTCAATCGAGACTCCGCTCCACCGATCAAGTCGCGTCATCAACCCAACCCGACCCGTTCGGCCGGGAGCCCAGACGCCCACATCAATCTCACTGAGAAGCGCCCAACCTGCGCCACGAATCGACGCCCGCGCACACCCCCCAGCCACGCCAAGGACAGCATGAGCACCTCAACCTCCCCCCTGTTTGCACCTTTCAAGCTCGGCTCCATCGAGCTCGCCAATCGCCTGATCATGGCGCCGCTGACCCGCAACCGCGCCGGCCCCGGCCGCGTGCCGACCGACCTCGCCATCGAGTACTACCGCCAGCGCGCCAGCGCCGGCCTGATCATCACCGAGGCGAGCCAGATCTCACCGATGGGGCAGGGCTATCTGGACACGCCGGGCATCTACTCCGACGCACAGATCGACGCCTGGAAGCGCGTCACCGCCGCAGTGCACGCCGAAGGCGGCAAAATCTTCCTGCAGCTGTGGCATGTGGGCCGCATCTCGCACACGTCCTTGCTGCCTGACGGCGCCGCACCGGTCGCACCTTCGGCGTTGACGGCGAAATCAAAGACCTTCACCACCGAAGGATTTGTCGATGTCTCATCCCCGCGCGCCATGACGCTGGACGACATCCGCAGCACCATCGCCGACTATGCCCAGGCCGCCCGAAATGCAATCACGGCCGGCTTCGACGGAGTCGAAGTGCACGCCGCCAACGGTTATCTGATCGACCAGTTTCTGCGCGACAGCAGCAATCAGCGCAGCGACGAGTACGGTGGCTCGATCGAAAACCGCACGCGCTTCTTGGCCGAAGTCACCGACGCCGTCGTGGCTGCCGTCGGCGCCGAGCGCGTCGGCGTGCGCCTGTCTCCTGTGGCGCCTTTCAATGACGTCGCCGACAGCCAGCCGCAGGCGCTTTTCGAGCGTGCCGTCGAGCGCATCGCCGCGCACCCGCTGGCCTATGTGCACGTGATCGAAGGCGCTACCGGCGGTGACCGCGATATCGACCCGAGCTTCGACTTCGCCGCACTGCGCGCCAAATTCAGCGGTGCGTGGATGGTCAACAACGGCTACGACCACGCCATGGCGGAATCGCGCTTGGCCGCCGGTGCTGCGGATCTGTTCTGCTTTGGCCGGCTGTTCATCAGCAACCCCGACCTGGTGCGCCGCCTGCGCGAAGGGCGCGCACTGAACCCGCTGGATGCCGCCACGCTTTACGGCGGCGGGGCCAAAGGCTATACCGACTACCCCTTCCTGCCCGACTGACCCTGCGCAGCCCATGCCCGCCGCCAAACCCAAGCCCGACACCACTGCCTGCGCGGCGGGCATCACCGACCCACTGCACCTGGATCAGCAGCTGTGTTTCGCGCTGTATGCGGCCAGCAACCGCATCCAGCGCCTGTACCGCCCGCTGTTGGATCAACTGGAACTGACCTACCCGCAGTACCTGGTGATGCTGGTGCTGTGGCAGCACGGCAAGCGCAGTGTGGGCGAACTCGGCCAGGCCCTGCATCTGGATTCCGGCACGCTGACGCCCTTGCTGAAACGCCTTGAAGCCGCCGGCCTCGTCGAACGCAAACGCTGCAGCGAGGACGAGCGCCGCGTCTTCGTCCGCGTGACTGCGCAAGGCCAGGACCTGCGCGAGCGCGCCGTGGGCATTCCGCACGGCGTCGCCTGCGCCACCACCTTGAACCCGGACAAGCTGGTGCGCTTGCGCGAAGAGGTGAAGCGCTTGCTCAAGGCTTTGGGGGAAGGGTGAGCCGCAACGTCAAGCCCGCTCCCAGCGGGGTTGCCGATGCGGCGGATCTTCTTGCGGCCATTCAGCGCGAGTTCCAGCGCGTCGAGCGGACCTGAGGGACGACTACATCGAGCAGAATCCCAACCCGATTCGCGTCGAGCTTTCGCAGGATTGGTTCGTCATCCTGCCCGCCTATATGAGCTCGTGCGTACGAAGCCCGCGCAGAAACCAGCTGCTGGTACTCGATCACACGATCGACGCTCTCGCGAACTTTGGCCGCTACGCAAAGGCTCAGCCGGTTGAGCTCAACTTCCGCTCACGCTGCAATTGTGAGCAGCGCGCCGTCATCGTCGCGTTTCTCCGTTGGTGCCATTCGGGCGCTTTGATCGTTCACGACGAGCAAGTTGCCCGGTCGCTCAGGCGCTGGGAGCGTAGCTAGCCGGCCAAGGGCGCCGGTTCGGAGCTCTCGGCAAGAGCTGCCCGCTTGCGCATTCTTTCGGCAGGGCATCCGGTGCGTTCGGGTGGAGCACATCGAAGCGCGCGACGCAGCAGTAGCCCATCGCCTGCCGCTGCGCGCGCACGGAGCTGCCCGCACTCTGGAACAATGCCCGCGCCGTCCGCAGCCGCGGGCTCTTCGGAACTGTCCCCAGCACACATGAGGCCCTCAGCCGTTCTCCACTGGCCCTGGGCCGCGCTCGGCTGGGGCAGTTTCATCGTGCTGCACGGGCATGCGGTGACGGTGACCTACGCGCTGCCTGCACTGCTGTGCGGCCTGGCGGTCGCCGGCCTTCTCGGTCAAGTGGACTTCTCTAGGCGGCCCAGCGCGCTTGAGTTCGGCATGCTCGGGTTCGGCCTGGCTTGGCTGATCGCCGCTACGTTCGCTCTGGACCCACAGCGCGCGTTGTCGCTGTCGGTGCCCGCCGCGATCGCGCTGCTGGGCGCACTGGTGCTACCGCGCGCGCACGCTCGCCACCCGGGTGAGGCCTTCGAGTCCACGGTGCTGGCGCTGACCGTGCTTGGCCTTGGCGCCTGTCTGCAGGTGCTGCTGGCCTTGCCCGCCGACCGCCCCGAGCAACTGGTCTACGCGGTCGCGTTGCCATGGCTGGTGGTGCCCAACGACCTCGCATGGATGGGCTGTCTGTGGCCGCTCTGGTGGCGCTGGTCGCGCGCCCGCAAGGAGTCAGACGGGTGGCGAGTCGGCAGCGTGCTCGCGCTCAGCCTATTGCTGGCTGCCGCCTTGATCGTCCTGCAGTCGCGCCTGGGTCTGCTGGTACTGGTGCTGGCAGTGTCGACAGAATTGAGCAGCCGGTCGCGGCAGCGGCGATTGGCGGTCGTTGGCGCTGGCGCTATCGCACTGGGCGTTTTGTTGCTTTCGGCATGGCTGGTGCCTGGCGTCTTCGAGAAGAGCATGGACAGTGCAGGCGCGCGGCTTCAGCTTTGGCAGGCAGCCTGGGGGCTGTTTGTCGAGCATCCCGGTCTGGGCGTGGGCCCGCATGGGTTTGTCACCGCCTACCCGGAGGCATTGGGCAGTGGCGGCCTCTTCCAGCAGGGCCTGATCGACCCCCGACTGACGCCCTGGCCCCACAGCTTGCCGCTGGAAATCCTCTGCTCCGGAGGGCTGTTGCTGGCGCTTGCCAGTGTGAAGCTCATAGCATTACTGAGTCGCGCGCCGCAGGGGAGCTTGCCTGCCGCTGTTTGGGGGTCTTTTGTGCTGGTCTGTCTGGTCGAAGCCAGCACGCTGCGACTGTGGTTCTGGTTCTGGTTCGTTTTGATTGCGCTGCCGCCAGTTTCGCGGCGCGCCTTCGTGCCTTTGCGTCTGACTGAGTGATGGGGATCAAATGCCGATTGATGTTGTTCGCGTGGTACTGCCACGTCTGATTTTTGCCGGCGCGCTGGCCGGGCTTGGCTTGATCGCAGTGAATGCACCTGCCTGGGCCGAGGTCCTCAAGCGGCAGGGGTACTACACGGATTTCCGTCTGACCCTGAACATCGCGCCGCAGACTGTCGCCGCGGGCGCGCTCACCCACCTGCGCTATGACGTCGAAAGCTTGGGCCCCGATGTGGCCGAGCACCCTGTGCTGATCCTGCGGGAGGACGCGGACATCCGACTGCTGGTCGACGGCCTGCCTCTGTGTCCGCGTACCGGCCCGCAGAGCGTCCGCTGCATTTTCTCGGCGCTGCTGCCAGGCCAAGCCATGACGAATCTGCACTTGCCGCTGAGCAGCCATCCGGATGCGCGCGGGCTGCGTGTGGTCTCCGGTTTCGTCAGCGCGGAAACCTCGCCGACCGGCGCCGGCCCCGGGCTGGATGTCGACGCCACTTGGTTACGGCTGATCGGCCAGCACAACACCGGAATGCGGTTGCTTGATCGGACCCCAACGCCACTACCCGATGGCTATCTGCGCTGGACCTTCGAGCTGGACAACGCTGGCCCCAGCAGTGTGATCGAGGGGTATCTGAGCGTGACGTCGAACAACAGTTACCGCGACAGGTGTCGCAGCTCCGGCGGCGCCGTTTGTCCTCAGCCTGACGGACGCGTCTACCTGCCTCCGGGCTCACGAATCGAGCTCGACATCGAGGTCGCGGGCGGTGCGCAGGACGCGAGCGGAATTTCCTTCTTTGCCGCCTTTTTCTCTCCCGAAGGCCAGCTGGTCGGCACCCGCCCGCAGTTTGTTTCGATGAGCTACTTGCCTTTGGTCTTCAGCGATGGGTTTGAGCCTTAGGGAGCGTAGGGCAGGGGCCTGCCAACCGCAAAGCCAGCCGTGATAGCAGGGGTGACGACGACGTTCTTCGCGCTGCTCGTGGCAGCTTGCGCCACTCAGCCTGTTCCCCTGACCACGCCGCAGATCCTCGTTGCAACTATCACCAACCCAGAGTTCACGGGTTGGTTCGTCGACTACTGCGATGACGGCCGATTGTCGAATGAGCTCCCCGCGTGCGTGCAGATCGGCGGCGAGGTATACCGAGTCGAAGCGCTCGAGCTCCGAACCGAAGGCGGCGATTCGGCAGCTCGCCGGCTGGTGATCGGCTTTCCGGCGCACGCGCTCGCGCCACACTTTCGGGCCAAAGTGCGCCTTGAACTGGTCGCGGCGCCAGCGGAATTCAGCGGTGCAACCGGCATTCACTACATTGCCCGGAGCTGGGAAATGCCATGAGCTTCGAAGTTACAGGCGTTCTCGATGCAGGCGGCAACGTTGACATCGGTGGCGCGATTCTTGTCGCCGCTGAGCCACGCAGTTGGCTTCGCCTGTCGATGCTGATTTCCGACGATGGTTTGCGTCTGGTCTGCACCTACCAGGTCGGCCCAGCTTTCCGGGTCAAGTTCTTCCAGCGCGGCAGCGGACTTCCGCAGTGGCGCGGCGAGTGGTGGACAGAAGCGCGCACCGGGTGCATCGCGGAAACGAATATCGAGGCAGATGGCTTGGCGCAGGAATACCTGCACGCGGCGCCATAGGTTATCGACGCCGCGCCGAAGGCCGCCTTCAGCGACTGCACACATCTAGATCCAGATCCAGATCGAGAACGAGGTGAGCCCTGCGGTTTGCCGCCGCGTGGTGGCTGAGCTTCTCCGTTCGGGCTAATGACGCCGAGCGCCGGCAGCAGAGAAGGATCATCGAGAGCGGTTGCTCGGCGAGATCGGGTGAGAGAAGGATTCGGGGAGTACGAAGGCTGGGCTCCCTGAGAGGGCTTTCTTTGATTTGACATAATATACATTATGCGCAATTGTTTCCTGGCCGCCGCAGGTTGCTCACCCATGGCTGCGCATGGGATTCGTCGCTGGCGCGTTGAACAACCGACTCATGCCCCCTTGGTACGGCAATGGTCTTGACGCTGTCGAGACAATCGGCCCGCGTCAGATCTTTCAGCAGATGGTTTGAAGGCGTAGCCCGATTGGCGCAGAAGGCGCTCCGACCTGGCCAGCAGGTCGTCACCGAAGCAAGGACGCCATTTCGATTCGACGAGGATGGCTTCGCACGTCAGGTTCAGACGCTTGAACTCCCACAGCTTCGTGAACCCGTCCGAAGGCTTGCCAGACTCCAAAATGCGCTTCACAGCGTCGGGCTCTTGCGCTTAGACTTCGCCGCCCCTGCCAGCAGAAACAATTCAATGGATTTCCGAAAACTAGAAGGTCTGTCGATCAAGCAACTTGAGGACCTCGAACAGGCCGTTCGCCACCGTCGCGAGCAGTTGATTTACCAGGACCGCAAGCGGGTTCGCGATCTGCTTGTTCAAGTTGCCGCCGATGAGGGCTTCTCGATCTACACCTTGTTCGACCTTCCGGCGCCGGGTGGCAAGTCCGCGTCACCGAGGAACGGCAGGTCCGCTTCCGGGGAGTGACCCCCTCATCCGGCATCGTTGACAGGGGCTCCGTCTGCCGAGCTGGATCCCTGCCCTTCGGTTTGCAGCAGTGCCGAGCGCAGGCCGAGCGGCATCAGGCGTGGCCCTGCATCAGGGCCTGAAGAACCAGCCGATGTGCGTGCCTTCGCTCATCGGCTACCGCCTCGGTAGCCGCGCTCCTCGTCGCGCGTGGGCGCCGCTCCACTCTTCGAGCGTCGCGCGCCGCACCGCGGCTTCCATGCCACCCGCAACTTCGCATCTCGAACTCCGGGCATCCATTTGCCCGCGACGCTCAGACCCGACCGATCACCGGTATTCTTGCGCGATGCTACTGCGCCGACTTGCCGCCACTCGCTATGTCACCCCTTTGCGAGAAGGCGGCTCGATGCCGGCTGTTGTCGAGGCCGAGGATCAGGGTCTGTATGTGCTCAAGTTCCGTGGCGCAGGCCAAGGCGCGAAGGCATTGGTGGCCGAGGCGATCGCCGGTGGCTTGGCGCGGGCGCTGAGCCTGCCGGCGCCGGAAATCGTGCTGATGGATCTCGATCCGGAACTCGCTCGGACCGAAGCCGACCCCGAAATCCAGGATCTGATTCGCGCCAGCGCCGGGCTCAACCTGGGCATGGACTATCTGCCGGGCGCGATCAACTTTGATCCGGTCGCCGAGCAACCCGATCCGGAGCTGTCCTCACGCATCGTCTGGTTCGATGCGTTCATCAGCAATCTCGACCGCACCGCACGCAATCCGAACATGTTGATCTGGCATCGCCGCCTGATCCTGATCGACCACGGGGCGGCGCTGTACTTCCACCACGGCTGGAACGGCGACACCTCGCAGGCGGACAAGCCATTCCCCTTGATTCGCGAGCATGTGCTGCTGCGCTGGGCCTCGCGCATCGCCGAGGTCGACGCGGACATGGCGCAGCGCCTGCAAGGCGACACTATTGCCGAAATCGTGGCTCAGGTTCCCGACGAGTGGCTGCAGGGCCCGGACGACTTCAGCACTCCCGACGCCCAGCGCGCTGCCTATGTGGAATACCTCAGCCGTCGGCTGGCGCAGCGCCAGGGCTTTGTCGATCAGGCGATCAATGCGCGCGCATGAAACCTACGACTACGCGGTGATTCGCGTGGTGCCGCGTGTGGAGCGCGGCGAGTTCATCAATGTCGGTGTGATCCTCTCCTGCGAACGCACTCGCTTTCTGGAAGCGCGAATCGAGGTGGACGAAGCCCGCCTGCGCGCACTTGACCCCGACGTCGACACGGACATGGTCTGCCGACACCTGGCGGCCATCACCGCAGTCTGCCGTGGCGGCGAAGCTGCTGCACCGATCGGCCTGCTGCCACTGCGCACTCGATTCCACTGGCTCACGGCCCAGCGCAGCGCGATCATCCAGACCTCGCCCGTGCACATGGGGCGCTGCACTGGGGATCTGGAAGCGACGCTCGCACACTTGATGGTGCAGATGGTTCGGCTGCCGAAGCAAAACAACTGAGCGACTGGGCGAAGGCTCCGAGAGCAGCCGCGGACAGACGAAGCGGACCCAGCCTGGTGTCGGTCTGCTGGCCGTGTCCCGCGAGCATTGGAGCTCCTACCGAGCCCTGCCGCCACCGTCGAACTGTTCGCGTTCTTCCAGCCGTCACCCCGCGATGGGCTCTCGCACATTGGACGTCGGCGCGCCTGCCAGCAGAAGCATCTCAATGGATCCCGGCGGTCTCAGCTCTGAAACGCAACCCCCTACGGAGCATAGTGGGCCAGGTGACGTAGCCTGAACGCCTCCGTTGCGCATGTTCAGAGGTCACCTGACCCAAGCGGAACGATATCGGGCGAACGCGTTGCGCGAACCCGCCATCATCCGCACCATCTACGACCCCACGGGGGCACAGGCGGCTTCGCGCCGCGCAATAGCGAAGACGTGCCGCTGCAGCCGCTAGACACCTAGCCTGTCGGAGCTGACAGGTTGACCGACCCTGACCCATGTCTGAGTCTGCGAGAGCGCCGCAGGCGGCTGCTGGCGCGCCAGAGGGAGTCTTCTCATGCGATCTTCAGCTTTCCCGCTTGTTTCCGCTGCGCTTGCGTTGGCCGTCATTCTTTCCGCCACCGCCTGCGAACGTCGCAAAAGTACGACAGAGGCCCCGCCCCCGGCCCGGGAGACCCCAACCTTGGAGGCTGAGGCCGAAACGGGGGTCAGACTGTCGGCGAGTGAACTGTCCGACCTGAGGTCCCTGCATGCAGAGATGGCCCCGCACGTGGCCAACCGGCTCTCCATGTCCAATCCGCTGCACTACCGAGCACTCATGGGCGCGTTGGAGCGCTCGGGCGAGAGCCCGGAAAAATCCCCCGAACTGTTCCGCCGCTTGCAGGCCGCGCACAAGCGGGGCGCCGCGGCGCTTGGCGGTGCCGCTCCGCCGAAGGCCGTCGCCGCCGTGACCGCGGACGACGACCCCACCGATCCGCAGGATCTCAACTTCATCGCCTCGCTGAGTGAGATCGAGAATTCCCAGTCCGACCATCAGGCCACGGCGCTGTCGTCGATCGTCGGGGGTACGCAGCAGACCTCCATTTCTCTGGAGCTGTACACGCTTTCGGACGGCCATGTTTACGCAAGCACATCGAAATCCCAATACGCGCAGGGGGTGAATTTCTCGCTGTCGGTTTCGGGCACGGAGGCGTCCGGCGACGGCACCACCCAGGCCATGGCCTATTTCATCTATACGCCCAACACTTCCAGAGCCGCGCTGGCCGGAGAGGCCGAGCCGCTGGTGCTGGCGGCAAGCTCCGCCCAGGCGTCCACCGTGAACACGGTCAATCCCACCGCCGCCTGCATGCTGAAGCCGAACTATTGCGTGCGCAGCGGTAACAACTGCGTCCCGGGCCAGTATCAGACCACCTGCACCAACGAGGTGGACAACAGGACTCCGATCAAGACCTGCTGGTTTCGAGGCAGCCAAGCCGAGTGCGACTACTGGAACTCTACCGCGCACCCGACGGATCTCGTCTTCCCGATGTCTGGCAGCGCCACCTTTCCCAATCAGGTGGTCACGCCCGCCAATCCTGCCGTAACCATCGCACTGCAGAATCCGACCAGCGGCGGGGGCTGCAACGTATTTTTCCAGAACAGCTCCGACCCGCAATACTGGTCGGCCAGCGGGGCCACGATCAGCTGGAACTTCCCGTCCGCCGCCTTCCCCAATACCCGCGACTGCATTGCCTACTATGACGGCACCACCGCCAATCTGTGGATGCAGGCCGCCGTGCCGCTGCAGGGAGGGGGCGGCGGACAGCCGCCCTACGGCTCGCTGAACTTCACCAGCGATCGCAGTCAGATCGGCATTCCGGGTATCTACATCATCCCGCAGATGTACATCATCCAAGGCTGCTACGCGGCCGGCACCGAGATCACGCTCGCCGACGGAACCACCGTCATGGCGGTAGAGGATTTCAGTGGCAACCAGGACGAATATGTCGTTGACGGAGACGGTCGACGCAGGCTGGTTGGCGGCACCACCGCTGGCAGCGAGCCCAAACCGATGATCCGTTTGAAGACCGATCAGGGCCACGACCTGCTGCTGACCGAAGGCCATCCGGTCATCAAAGCCGATGGCGAGCCGGTGAAGGCCAAGGCACTTACGGTCGGCCAGGCCGTCAGGACACTGAAAGGCCAAGCGACTCTGACCGAGGTCAGCCTGGAGACCTATGCGGGCCGGGTTCACAACTTGGTACTCGCACCGGTGGACCAGTCGAGTCACCTGCCCCCGGAAGAGGGCAGCACACTTTATGCCGGCGGCATCCTGACCGGCGACGGCCAGATGCAGAACTGGCTCGCCCGCCAGACCTTGCAGGTCCTGTCCTCCGATCCGGACGCGGTGCGAGAGCGCCTCGACGAAGCCTGGCTCCAGGATTTCGAAAACCACCAATAGGCGGCACGTCGGGACCGTCGCGTCCCGCCCTGCCCCCGATCCGGATGACCGACATGGCAAACAACGATCCCGTCATCACGCAGGCCATCTATGACAGCGCCAAGGTCCGGGTGACCTGGACGCCCTCGGGCGACACCAGCGTCATCGGCTATGTGATCTCGCTGACCTACATCGGCCAGCCTGCGGGCCAGACCGCCTACCAGAGTGGCCTGATTTCGGGTCAGACCACGGCTTTCGGTACGCTCGACCTGCCTGGTGCTCTCAACACCGACGTCTCCTATCTGGTGGTGGTCACCGCGATGTGGAGCGCGACGCAGACCGGGCAGGTAAGCGCGCCCTTGGTGCTGCCCACGGCCCGGCCGACCCTGATCTCGGCGGTGTATGACGGGGCCCAGGTGGCGTTCGAATGGGTTCCCTCGTGGCAGGCCGCGCAGGGCTATCAGCTGATCGTCTATTCTCCCGATAGCGGTACGACCTATAGCGCCACCATCTCCGATCCCGACGCCGGCAAGGGCGTCATCCCGTCCTCGAAAATGCCGAACGGCCTGTCCTCCAGTCTGCAATGGCAGGCGGTCGTGGGGGCACTCGGCGAGAACGGCGCCGCGGCGCGCTCGAGCGAGGGCGCCTTCCCCAAGCCGCTCGCCCAGCCCGAACTGGGCATCGGCACGATCTATCAAGCTGGCAAGCGCATCATCGCCGGCTGGGGGGCGCTAGCCTCCACCGGGCTGACAGGCTTCAGGCTGGCGCTGACATCCTCGGCCGGGGCGGTGCAGTCGCAGACGGTCGCCAGTGCTTCGGCCACCAGCGGCACGCTGGCGCTCGGCGCGCCGCTCTCGGAGAACCTGACCTACGGTTTCCAGGTCATCGCTGAGGGAACCGGCGGCGCAGGCGTGGCCAGCGACACCGTGCCGGTCATCACCACCATCCCTGTCCTGCTCGGCGCCGACTACAACAACCTCTTGGTCAGCTTCGGCTGGACAATGGCCTATAACTCGGCGGTCACCGGCTTCACTATCCAGGTGCTGTCGCTGGATAGCGGGGCGCAGAAGACCGCCGACATCGCCGGCGGGAACTCGACCTCGGGCAATGTCACGCTGACCAGCGCGCTGAGCACGGGGCTTGGCTGGGTCTGCCGCATCATCGCCAAGGGCGATCCGGCCACCGGCGCGATCTCGGCCCAGACCGGCGACACGCCTTTGCCCGTGGTTCCGGTCGAACCGCTTGCTGCGTCAGCGTCTTCGGACGCTGTCAGCCTCAGCTGGACGCAACTGACCCCGGCGCCACAGGCTTACGTCGCCACCCTCTATTCCGGATCAGACGCCGCAGCGGGCGCGGAAACGGGTGGAACTTCGGCCAGCCTTCCGCTGACGCCGGGCCTGACCGCGCCGACGGTCAAGATACGCAGCCGGCTTGGCGTGGCACTGGGGCCGGAGGGCAACGCGGTCGCCGTGATCGACGCCGCGCCGCAATTCACCAAGCTGGTCACCGATACCGTCACCGGCGGGGCCGTGCTGCACTGGAGCGCGGTCGCGAACGCATCCGCCTATCTCCTCAGTTTCAGCAATGGCGACACCGCCAGCCCGGCGGGCAACAGTTACACCCTGCCCGCCCCACTGCCGGCGAACGCGGCCTTGAGCGTCACCGCGCGGGCGCAGTTCACCGCCGACGGCGTGACCTCGACCGGCCCATCCAGCCCGGCCTTTGCGCTGGCCAGCGCGAAGGCCGACCTGATCCAGGCGAGCTATGACGGGATCTCGGTCTCGGCCGCGTGGCATCCGGTCAGCGGCGCCAGCGGTTACGTCATCAGCGTGCTGAAGGAAGGCAGCCCGGCCACGGTCGACGCTCATTTCGACGCGCCCGGCGATGCAAGCTCCGGCACCTGGACGTATACGCCCTCCGACAATGCGGCGAGCTACAGCGTCGTGGTACAGGCGAGCTTCCAGACCAGTTCGGCCAATGCCTCGACCGGCCCCTCAAGCGCCGCCCTGCCCCTGTTCACCGCGGGCTTCTTCACCTCGACCGAGCCGGCCTCGACCGCCTACCCATACCTCTATCCGGCCACCAGCCTCGCCAACGCTGCCACGCCTGGTGCAGACATCAGCTTGTACCTGCCCCAGATCGGCGGGGCCACCCCGCTGACCAACCTGCCGGTGACCGCGGCCCCATTCACCTTGGAAGCCAATCCAAATTCGGACACTGCGACGGCGTGGCCGTACCGCCTGACGCTCGCGGCCAGCAGCTCTGTCTGGGCTTTCGATGCCGCGCCCATCCGCGCAACGCTGCGCGCGGCCTATATCGCCTTCCTGCAGGCTGCCGAGACCGCCGGCGCCGCGCCCTGGGGCGTGCAGATCCTGCAGGACGCGATCTCGCGTTACATGCCGCAGACTTTCCAGGAGATCCTCTATTACGGTTACGGCCTCAGCTTCCCCTCGCAGGAAACGGGGGTCAGTCAGGGCTATGCCGACCTGCGGCCCGGCATGGTGCTGCGCGTGATCGCCGCGCCCTACCAGACGGTCACCCAATCGTCGTCGCTGCAATGGTCGAACGGATACGTCGGGGGTTCGGTCGTTGACTACGACGTCGGCAGCTTCATCGACAGCTCGGGCTCCATCACCACCGGAACCGACGCATTTGTCGGCCAGCTGGTCGCGGGCGGAGCGCTGACGGTCAACCCGCCGCCCAGCCATACCTCGACCCAGCAGGAAGGCGGCATCGCCGATGCGGCGGATATGTATTTCGCCGGCTTCCGCACCTGCTTCTATCGCTTGTTCCCGCCCACGACATTGGCGGGCGCCAGCGATCCCTGCCCGACCAACACACCCAGCAATTTCGTCATCGCCGCGGCGCCCAGCTTCAGCGCCCTGCAGCTGGCCAGCAACGTGCCGGGCGGAAGCTCGCCGGTGGTGTATTTCCGCGGCCGCTCGGTGCTGCGGCCTTGCCTGCGAGCAGTTCTGAACGGGGTGCAGATGACGGTTCCGGTCGGCACGACGGTCGGCAATCTGCTGGCCCAGGCTGGGCGCGCCACCTCGCCAACGGCGCTGGCGATGACCGGGCTGACGCTGCAGCGCGGCCTCGGCGCGGCGGTGACCGACCCGAGTGCGCCACTTTCCACGGCCGCCTTCTATCCGGTGCGCTTCGACTGGAAAACGCAGGCCAGCTACGGCCCGGGCTGGTCGCCGCTGTCGCTGCCGCTGCTGCCGGGTGACATCGTCTCGACCGGCGCGGCCTAAGGGGTCCGCGCGATGGCCGCCCCGACATATGACCAGGTCACGGGGCGGCTCTATGCGCTCAGCAGCAGCGCCGACAGCGGGCTGGCGGACTATTGGGCCGGCTATGCCGCCAGCGCCGGAGCCGGCTTCGGCGCCTCGGCCAATCTGTCGCAGGTCTGGGCGGACCAGGGCGGCGTCTACCTGTTTCTGAAGCACCAACCTGCGGACCCCGAAGTTTTCCTCGCCGGTCTTCTGGCCCTGCTCCCGCAGCTTTCGCCGCAGGGCTGGCTCCGCATGCTGTGGATCGGGAACCCGGACGACGCCCCCTTCTACTGGCGCACCCAGCGGCTGGACGCACTGCCGGTGTCGCAGCCGGAAGGCGATTGGCGGCTGGTGCGCGGCCAGATCATGGGACTCGGCGATTACGCGGTCTCGCTGGACGGCGGAGCGAGCCTCACCCTGTCCCTGGCAGAGAGCCAGGAAGGCGTCGCCATATCGGCCTCAGCGCTCTCCTTCGTCGCGCCCGGCGCGGTGTATCCGGCACAAGGGAGCGATGGCGGCCTGCCGCTCGTCGGCGCCCATGTAGGCTGCCTCGGCTTCCAGATCTTGCTGACCCATGGCGGGGAAGCGGACGACGACATGAACCGGCTCGGCGTCATGTTCCGCTACGGAATCGCCGACGCAGACAGCCAGGCCGGCATGGTCGATGCGATCGACATGCCGCTGTTCCGCCAGCAGGACGCCACGCCGATCACGCTGACTCTGACCTACGATCCGGTCAATCCGCTGGCGTCAGCGCGCACCGCGCTCTGCTTCTTCCCCGCCCCCGGCACCCCGCCAGCGCTGGACTACGCCCAACGCACAAATACCGGACACGCCACCCGCGCCACGCCGATGGCGGCCGGAAGCGGATTGCCCGGCGCGCGGCTGGCGTTCGGACGCACGCCGCTTTTCCACGCCGATGACGAGACCGGGGCGAGCTTCCTCTACCACCTGACGCCGGACGGTGCCTTCTCGCTGCAGAGCCTCGGCGGCGAGCAAGCGGCCGGGGATGGTGCCGACCCCATCGCCGGGCGTCTCATCCTCGGCGCATCCGGCGCCGAGTACGTTGCCCTGACCCAGGCCAGCGGCTGCGTGGTGCTGTTCGGAGCGGGCAATGACGCCTATGTCCCCCCGGTCGCCCCGGACGCTGCCCCGGCCCAGGTCGAACGTGTGCTGCTGAACGGGCTTGGGACCACGGGCTGGGCCACCGTGCTGCCCCCGAGTCCAGGGGGGGTGGGACTGACCTTTTACGCCCAACCGCTGCAGGCGCCGCTGTTCGGCGCGGCCAGCGGGGCGGGAACAGGCTTCCTGCGCTTCCACGAGATGCCCGCCGCTACCCTGCCGGTCTATGCGAGCGGCCAGGCGCTGCCGGCGGTGATGCCGGTGGGTGTCTACAGCCGGGTCGCGCCGGCTGCGATCGATGCTGCGAGCCTGATCGAGACCGCCGCCCTGGCGCCAATGCGCCGCCAGGTGGTCGGCCTGCCCGATGGGCACCAAAGTCTGGCCGCCTTCGAGGACCCGCTTGACAGCGCCCCGCTGGCGGTGACGCCCAAGGGGCTGATTGCGCTGCTGAACGAGGCGGAGACACGCTGGGCCGGCGTGCTGTTCGCCAACATGCCGGATTCGCTCCACCAGCGCCTCACCCTGACCGAAGTCGGCCCCGAACTGCAGTCCGCCCTGCAGTCCAACCAGCTCTTCATGGTGGTCTCCAACGTCGATACCTTCATGCAGGGCAGCTCGGTCGCCTACCAGCTGACCGCAGCAGACGCCGTGACGCTGATGCTCAGCGAAGGCGTGCCGGCGGACGTCGCCCTCTCGGTCAACGCTGTGCTGGCGGCGCAGACACCGCCTTATCCGTTGTATCCCAACGAGGTCGCGTTCAACGCCGTGGTCTCGGACGCAGCGGGAGAGTATCTGCCGCAGGTGCAGGCTGCGGCCGGGCTGCTACGGGCCGACATCGAGGGTTGGAACTTCCAGCTGTCGCCGCGCGCCTGGCGCAGCAATCCGTCGTCGCCGACCCTGATGTTGCTCAAATACTGCGACCGACCGCTGACCGAGTTGGCCAGCGATCCGGCCTCATGGGGCTGGAAGGACGCCGCGCGCAACGATCAGGGCAGCCTCAATCCGACGCTGGCCGTGCTGAACGGCATGCTGGCTGCGGCCAGGCTGCGCGCGATCGACCCGGAAGTTCCGCCTACCGACCCGTATGCGGTGTTCTACAACGAGATCGCCAGCAATCCCCAATGGAACGGCGTGTTGTTCCTGAATGCGCCGGTCGACTTCACCCAGATGCCCGAGGCACTGCAGTTCATGGCTGCGGGCGTGGATGCGACGAAGTTCTACGCGCACCATATCGGCTTTTCGGTCACGCCCTATGACGCGCTGGACGGGGTGATCCGGCTTGGTCAGACAGCCGCTTTTGGCCTGATCGACTACAACGACCCGCAGGATCTGGTCGCCTCTGCGACGATCCCGTTCGGCTTCAAGACGCTGCAGATGCAGGTGCGCTTCGCCAATGCGCGGGTGGCGGACTTCTCCGCCAAGGTCGAGCTGATGGTCAACCAGCTGTTCGGCTCGTGGCTTGCGAAAACCGCACAAGCGCGCGGCAACAATCTGATCCTGGACGGCAGCTATCAGCGGGTCGGCGGCGCGCCGAGCTACACCTTCGCGCTGGAGCCGGACAACGTCTTCATGACCGGCAACGCTGCCCTGATCGCCATTGACATCCTGTCGGCGCGGCTGGAGACCTCCTCCACCCCGGTAGAGGGCGTGCTGACCTCTCGCTTCGTACTCTCGGGCCAGCTCCAGTTCACCGAGATCGAGGGCTTCGACCTGTTTTCCTACGGCATCGGTGCGGACGGATTCGTCGGGCATCTGGCTTTCGACGGGCTGGCGGTCGGCATGTCCTTCCCGCTGGCCACGCCGGAGCAGCAGAGCTTTCATCTCACCGAATCCGCCATTGCATTCGACACCGCCGGCGCTGCCACCGAAGCGCGCCCGGCTTCGCTGGCCGAGAATTTCCCGATCCAGCTGCTCGGCCTGGTCGCCTCGCCGAACCTGTCGTCTCCCGGAACGCCGCCAACCGGCGCCACCCCCGGCGATCTGGGCTATACGTCGATTTCCGCTCCGCTCGACCAGACCCCGCTGACCGCGCCCTGGTATGGGCTGAGCTTCGCACTCGACATGGGCACGCTTGGCGCGCTCAGCGGGGCGATCGGGTTGAAAATCGAGATACTGGCGGCTTGGGCGCCCGTTCCCCCCGGAAGCGCCCAAGCCCCGGTATTCCTCGGCATCAAGCTGGGGGTGAGCAATGCGATCAACGGTTCGCTGCCGCTGCAGGGCGTGCTCAAGCTCGGCTTCCGCAGCTTCATGTTCGAAACCTACACCACCAGCCAAGGGCAACTCGCCTATCTGCTGCGCATGCGGCGCTTCGCGCTGTCGCTGCTGATCTGGAGCTTCCCACCCGGCAACGCTGACTTGCTGCTGTTCGGCGCACCGGGCGCACCGAAGAGCTCGCTCGGCTGGTACGCCGCCTACGCCAAGCAGGACTCGAAAAAGAAGACCGCGCGGGTCGAGGGCGCCGCCGCGCCGGCCCTCGTCGCCGCTTATGATCCAGCCCGCCGCGCCCTTTCAGGGCGGCGCACGCCGCCGGTGTCCTGAGCATGGCGAGCTACGCCCTCATCTACTCGCTCGATGTCGGCCAAGGCATGTGCACCTATGTCGAGCTGATCGACAACGACACCGTCGTACGCAACGCGCTGTTCGATCTCGGGTCGACCCACAACGCGTCGAGCGCAGGCGGGGCGGCGCTCAGATTCCTCGGTGAGCAGATCGTCAAGCGCAATCCGCCCGACGGCCACATCGATATCATTTTCATCTCTCACAAGGACGCCGATCACACCAACCTGTTCGGAGACCTTCTCAAAGCCCTGCCAAAGATGACCATCGACGAGGTCCGCTATGGCGGCCGCTACGACTGGTACAAGGTCAAGGTTCGAGGCAGGGACGAATACACCAACATCCTCAACGATCTGGGCGCGCGAACCTCCTGGGCGCCTTATTTCGTGAAAGGCTTTTCCGTCGGCGACACCAGTTGGAACGCAGAGGCGAACCAGTTCCACCCGCCGCTGTGGAGCGGCACTGGCTTCTCCGCAAACCTGCTGTGCGCCAACGCGCCCCACCGCAACGAAACGATTGGTATTGACGAAAGCTCGATCTCCGAAAGACCGAACGGCGACCAGGCGAATTCGAAATCGCTGGTCATTGTGCTCAACATCGCCGGCTATCAGTGCGTGATCGGCGGCGACGCCACCTTCCCCACCTTCCAGTTCATCAACGGCAAGTTTGATCGCACCCTGCTGAATGTCTACATGGTTCTGCTGCCCCATCACGGCAGCCGTAAAACCACATTCGGCCTCAGTGCGACCAATGCCAGGCTGAGCGTCGAGAAGCGCCAGGTCGTCGACACCTACGCCAAGCGGATGAACGGGGCGACCCTGATCGCGAGTGCCGACACCAGCCACGAGCACCCTTCGCTGGAGACGATCGACCTGTTCCTGCAATACGCCGATTCCGGCCTGCCCTGGTGGAGCGACAGTGCGCTCAACTCCGACCCTCCTGCCAACAAGGGCATGCACTATGTGACTTCGCGGGTCGACATCACGCTCAGCGAGACGGTCACGGTTCCCAAGAGCTACACCACTTATCAGAGTTCGCAGAACATCTACTCGACGCTCTACCACTACAGTCCGACCACGCCGCAGTTTTCCTACGCTCCCTTCGTCGCGCCAGCGGCGGTGCAGCCCAGCACCACCGCATTCACCGTCGGCATGAACTGGATCTACAACATCACGCCCGGCGATCCGGAGAAGGTGCGGCTGGCAGGCGCGCCCAGCAACCGGCTCAACGACACGCGTACCGCATTGCTGGCAGGCCAGTCCGCGCCGCAGCCACATGCGCGGCCGGCCGCGGCCTCGCAGGTGGGCTTGCAGCATCTGCCACGCCCTCACGGCCGGCCGCGACCCGCCGCCCACGCCCACCCGCACAGCCCGCGCCTGCAGGCGGTGGGATAGTCCATGCCCTCGACTTACGTCCTTTACTCGCTCGATGTAGGCCAAGGGATGGCGACGTATTTCGAGCATTACGACAGTGGTGGGACGCTGCGCTCCAATGCCCTGTTCGATCTGGGCTCGACCAAGAGTTCCAAGACAGCCGGGCCACCGACTCTGGAGTTCCTGAAGGCGCAGATCATCAAGCGCAAGCCGCCCGAAGGCTATATCGACGCGGTCTTTCTGTCCCATAAGGACGGCGACCACATCAATCTGCTGGGCGCGCTGCTGGCTCTGGTACCGGACGCCGGCATCGGGCTGGTGCGCTATGGCGGCCGCTACAACTGGTACAAAAACCGCGACAAGAACGTCCTGACCGATCTCGGCGCGCGCACTGGCGACCCCAAATACCGTCTCAAGGGTTTCCCGATCGGCCACAGTAATTGGGACCAGACCACCGGCTTCGGCGTGCCGATCTGGATGGGCACGAGCTACGGCGCCTATCTGCTGGCCGCGAACACGCCCTACAAGGACGATGTCGTCGGGGATCCGGAGTCAGCCATATCGAACCGTCCCGACGGGGATCAGGCGAACTCGAAATCGCTGGTGATCGCGCTGTTCATGGGCGACACGCTGACCGTGATCGGTGGCGATGCGACCTTCCCAACCTTCCAGTACATCAACGGCTTCTTCGACGCCTCATTCAACAACAACGTCATGACCTTGCTGCCCCATCACGGCAGCCGCAAAACGACGTTCGGCCTGAGCGCGACCAATGCGGCGATATCTGACGACGCCCGGCTCGTGGTCAGCACCTACGCCCGCCGTATGAAGGGGCTGACCGTCGTAGCCAGTGCCGACACCAAGCACGCTCATCCCTCGCTGGAGACGATCGACACTTTCGTCGCGTTCACGGACAAGGCCAAGAGCTGGTGGTCCGATCCCGATTTGGCGGCGGGCTTTCATTTCGAAACCGCCTATGTCGACCTGACCCTCTCGGACACCACCAGTATTCCCAAGGAATACACGTCGTTCCAAACCAGCCAGAACATCTATTCCACTCTCTACTACTTCAATACGCGGAAGGTGGATTTTTCCTACGCTCCGTACGCGGCCGGCGCAAAGCCGCCGGACATGGTCTCCTTCACCACCGGGATGAACTGGATTTACACCTCCAAGTCCGGTTCGGCGGCTACCACGCTGGTGGGCGTGTCCAGCAACCGCTTGGACGATACGCTGGCGGTGCTGATGCGGCCCGACTTCGTGGCCGGCGATCCTTTCCCGTATCACCTGCTTGGCCGCGGCGATCACGCCGCCACGCCGGCTCCGGCAGCGGCGCCTGTCGCGGCGCCAGTGCGGCGCGCGCCCGGCCAGGCGCGTCCTGCGGCGCAGGCGCACCGCAGCGCACCGCGGCTTTCGGCGCTGCGGTGAAAGCGATGCGCCCTCCCTCCCTCCCTTCCGCTGACCGGAGCGCGCCATGTCGGTGATCGCCGTGTACAACGCGCTGTACGCCGCGCTGGCCGGAGGGGACATCAACCTCTGGACCGCCTCGGCCAGTCCCGACCTGCCTGGGCTGCGCGGCGTGCTGGAGCTGTTCGGCTTCACCGGGCCCTACACGCTGACCGGGGCGGTTCTGACGCAGGGCGCCAACACCGTCACCCTGATCGGCGACGGCGACTACGGACAGCCCGGCGATCCGCGCGGCATGCGCTTTGGTGCGACCGGGACCCTGCTCTACACCCAGTCCGGCGCCGAGGGCGTGTTCCAGTTTTCGCTGGCGCTGCGCGCCTCCAACTGGACCTTCTCCGACTTCTTCAACCCCGACGCGATTCCCGACAGCCAGCGCCATGACGCGACCGACCTGTCGCTGGTCTACGGACCCTCCTTTCTGATCGGCATGCGGGTGATCTCGCCGGTGTTCCGCGCCGACAGCCTGCCGGAGGCGAGCCTCACCCTTTCCGGCCTGCTGCCGGAGAACGACGCTTTCGGATCCTTCGCCGACTATCTCGCCCCCTGGCCGCTGACCCTGTCCGGTCCCTTGGTCATGCCCCTGGACTGGGTGACCCCGCCGGTGATGACGCTGACCGCGCGCACCGCGGGTTCGGCCAGCATTGCGGTCGGCCAGCAAAGCGGCATCGCTGAGGGTCCGGGCGGGCTCAGCCTGAAGCAGCTGGGGATGGAGCTGCTGGTCCGCACCGATCTGGAGGAGATCAACTGGGGCCGCACCGCCTTCTCGGTCGCCAATCTGATCGGCACCGTCACGCTCGGCGACCCGCAGACCGGGCTGGCCGCCAACCTGACCACCCAGGTGCTGACCGCCGGCGGGGACTGGCACCTCACTGCGATCTTTGATCCCGCGCACGCCTCCGTGGTGCGCGGCATGGCGCAGCTTTCGACCATTTTCGGCGTGCCGGCGCTGCCACTGCCCGACAACTTCCCGCTGTTGCAGACGTTCAGATTCCGCAGCGTGGAGCTCTATTTCACCTCGCCGACCGAAAGCGCCTTCCCGACCCTGAACTATCTGGTCGTCACCATCGGCTCCGACAACGAATGGACCCCGCCGGTCCCGTTCGTGACGCTGCATGATGTCGGCACCCGCTGGGTCTGGGGCTGGACCAATATCGACGATCCGGCTGCCAGCGCCGGCAACCGCAATACCAGCACTATCTCGGGATCGGTGTTCGGCAGCTTCCGCTTCGGCAGCGGCGGCGACGGCGCCGCGGTGCCGCGCCTGCCAGCCCCGGGAGGCGGCGGAGGCAGCGAGCTGGTGCAGGCCAGCGCGGTTTCCGACACTGTGGATATCGATGTCGCTGTCACCCTGCCCGACCTGTTCATCACCGGGAACATGCGCCGGGGCGACACGATTTCGATCGGCGGCGCCTTCAGCTATTTCTTCGGCAACCCTGGCCCCTCGATCACCGGCGGCTACGACGCGGTGATTACCGATCTCGGCTTCGCCGCAGACCCGCTCGGCCAGAGCTATTCGGCCAACACCGAGATCGTCTTCACCCATGGCGGAGAGCCAGCAGCCGGCTGGCCGATCGACCTGGTGGTGATCACCATCACGCTGCACCAGGCCGAGTTCTGGATCAAGGTGCTGGACGGCCAGGTCTCGGGCGGCATTGCCGGCGAGTTCGCGCTTGAGGAGGCTGCGCCGGACGATTACGAAGCCCCGCGCTTGATCGTCTCTGCCGAGTATCCGGTGCAGGACCCCGAAGCACCGCGGGGCTGGCTGTTCGCCGGCCATCTCTATCCGGGCACTTCGATCAACCTCACCAATCTAGTGGCGGAATTCCTGGGCCTTGAAAGCGCGCCCGGCTCCGTGCCGCTGGATCTCACGGTCGACCGCCTGGACATCGAGTGCGCCACGGGGACCGGCGAGTACGCGCTCGGTGGCACGATTTCGGTGCGCTGGACGCCGGAGCTGTTCGGCACGCCACTCTTCGGCACGCCGCTGAAGGTCTCAGCCGCGGCCAGCGTCGACATTGCGCGCAAGCCCCCGGCAACCTCGGCGCAGGGGCGGCTGTCGGGTCTGTTCGCGATCAACAAGATCAGCGTCGAAGCGGCGATGGATGTGGGCGTCGACGAACCGACCTATCTGCTCAAGGTCATGATCGACACCCTCTGGCTGCAGGCGACCACCTCATGGCGCGGCAAGGCCCCGAACCGGCATCAGGCGATCAGCCTGCAGCTGGGCGGGACGACGCTCGGCGACATGCTCGAATACCTGGTCAATCTGGCAGCCCCCACGCTCGGCTTCTCGCTCGACCCGCCCTGGGACATCCTCAAACGGGTCGAGCTCTCGGCCTTTGTGCTGACGCTGGACCCTACCGACAATCTGGTGGAGTTCATCTACAAGGCGAACATCGATCTCGGCTTCGGCACGCTGAAGTCGGTCGGGGTGCGCTACAGCCGCGGCGGCCAGGGCAAGGTCGACCTGATCCTGGAAGGCTCGATCCTGGGCCAGTCCTATGAGGGCGACGACGCGCTGGCTTGGGACGTGATAAACGACCCGCCGCCTGCCGTTCCGGGCACAGGCGGGGCGCTGATCGACCTGCGCTATCTCGGCATCGGCCAGCGTATCCGCATCAGTAGTCCGCCCGATACGGTCGCCGGCACGCTGGACATGCTGAAGACGTTCATGACCCCGGTCGACAATCCGGACAACCTGCCCGGAACGAGCGGCGCCATCACCTTTTCGGCCGACAGCCAGTGGCTGATCGGGGTCGATGTTGGACTGATGGCCGGCACCATCGATTTCGGCTTCGTCTTCAACGATCCGATCCTCTACGGCCTCTCCATCGGTCTGAACGGAGAGAAGGCGGGGCCGCTGGCCGGCCTGCGCTTCGAGATCCTCTACAAGAAGATCAGCGACGACATCGGCATGTTCCGGGTGGAGCTTCGCATCCCGGACGCTTTCCGCACCTTCACCCTCGGGGTGGCCTCGTTCACCCTCGGCATCGTCGTGGTGGAGATCTACACAAACGGCAATTTCAAGGTCGATTTCGGCTTCCCCTACGATCGCAATTTCGACCGCTCCTTCTCGGTGCAGGCCTATGTCTTCATCGGCCGCGGCGGCTTCTATCTGGGCGTGCTCAACGGCACGACCTCCAGCCGCGTGCCGCGCATCACCAACGGCACCTTCTCGCCAGTGATCGAGCTCGGCGTCGGCCTGGCCGCGGGCGTGGGGCGCGAAATCCGCGCCGGGATTCTCGGCGGCGGCGCCTATGTGCAGGTCGAGGTGATCTTTGAGGGCGTGCTCGGCTTCTTCAACCCGAGCAGCGCCGGGGTGGCGTCCGCCACCTATTTCCGTGCCCAGGGCACGGCGGCCCTGCACGGCAAGGTCTATGGCTACGTCGACTTCAAGATCGTCAAGGTCACGGTGACGTTGGAGGCCTACGCCCAGGTCAGTGCAATCTTCGAAAGCTACCAGCCGACTGTGCTGCTGCTGGAAGTCTCGGTGCGTGCCGAGGCCAAGGTGAAGATTCTCTTCTTCAGGGTCAGTTTCTCCTTCCACGTCCAGCTTGACCTCAGCTTCACCCTGGGCAGCGCCTCGCAGACTCCCTGGATCGTCGGCGCCGATCAGGGACCGCCCGCCGCCCGGCAAGCAAGCCTGATGCTGGCCCCGAATCGGCGCTCACCTTCGGGTCTCACGCCCGCTCTGCGTCTGCGTCGCCGCCCGCACCGCCGCAGCCAAGCTCTGCGCCAGACCTGGCTGCGCAATTCGAAAAGCCTGCGCGCCTTCAGCCTGGGCGAGGCGGACGATCCCATCGCCGGGGTCTGGAACTGGAATCCGGACCAGCGGCTGTTCCCGGACGGCCAGACCCAGACCGCGTTGCTGCACCTCCTGCCCATGATCTCGGTCGGCAACATGCCGGTGTCCTGGACCGGGGACGCGCCCGCCAACACTGAGCCGGCCTATCGCGCCGCCTTTGTGCTGACCGCCGACTCCGGCGTCGATCCGGACGCAGTGACGGCGAGGCAGACCCGGGTCCGCTCGGCGCATATGAATCCGCTGGCCGGGGGCGAGGCGGATACCGACGCGCTCACTTCCGACCTGTGGGTCGAGTTGATGCTGCGCTACTGCCTCTACTCGATCCCTGACGGGCCGAGCGGGAACAGTTCGCCAGTGACGTCGGCGCAGCTCAACGAACTCGCCGCAGTGATGAACGATGCGGACACCGCCGACGCCGGCTTCTCCTGGGCGGCGATAGACACGCTGTTTACGCAGAATCTGCACCTTCAGATCGGCGGCGATCCGGGCGGCGACGACCCGGAGGCGACGGCGCTGGGCGGCATGGTGGCGCCGATTCCCCCGGGTCTGGCGTGGACGGCGAGCCCGGGCGGGGACACCGATTTCGCCACCATCCATCCGGTCGGGCCTTGGTATGAATGGGGCGTTTCCCAGTTGCTGAGCGCCTATGTGCCGGTCGGAGGACAGGCGGGTCCGCGGCCCGAGACCGACGATCCGGCGGCCTACGAATCCTTCCCGACCTTTGTTT
The DNA here is from genome assembly GCF_044377145.1 of Aquimonas sp. Classification (NCBI taxonomy): domain Bacteria; kingdom Pseudomonadati; phylum Pseudomonadota; class Gammaproteobacteria; order Lysobacterales; family Lysobacteraceae; genus Aquimonas; species Aquimonas sp. Next base: position 35,196 of record NZ_JBILJQ010000003.1, on the reverse strand, counting down.
TCCGTGACTACTGCCTGATGATCGCCAAGGCGGCGGTGCAGGAAGCCCAGAGTCTGATGGCCGAGGCCTCCGCAACGGTCGCCGCCGATCAGACGTTGGCCCAGCTCGCGGACAGCTTCCCCGCCGCTGCCGTCGACTACGCCGTGCGCTCCGGCGACACGGTCGACAGCGTGGCACTTGCACTCGGCGCGACACCGGCCGAGATCGAGTTCCTCAATCCGGACATCGAGGCGACCTTGGCCGCCGCCCCGGTCGGCTCCATCATCCAGGTCCAGCTGGGCATCGCCCCTGAAGTGCTGGCCGACGACAATTCGGCCGCGCCGTTCGCGCTGACCACGCTCGATCTCGGCGACGTGCTGCATCAGGTCGCCGACGGCGAGACGCTCACCTCGATCGCGGCGCTGTTCAACGTCGCCAGCGTCGCCACCCTGTTCGACAGTGGCGGGATCGACACCGGGCTGGGCGCCTCAAGCCTGCTCCTGAAGGCGAACGCGGCCTTCGACTATCCAGCGGTGACCTGGACGGACGGCCCAGCCACCACGTTGCGCGCGGCCGCCACCGCCTATGTGCGATACGCCCGGCCCGATCTCAGCCCGATCCCGCCGGTGCGGCAGGACAGGTTCGAGCTCACCCCTGAATCCCCGGCTGACTGGTACGCGCAGGCGGTGTTCGACCTCAATCGCGACGCGCTGGCCGCCATGTATCCGGACCAGCAGATTCCGACCACGCTGGAGCTGCCGCCCGAGCAGACGCTGCGGGTCCCCTCGGCCTTCAACAATGTCCAGACCACGGAGAACTACGCCACCGTCGCCGGGGACACGCTGAACCGCATCGGCGCCATGCTGACGCTGGAGCAGGTCTATCCCGACAGCAACCCGCCCCGCGCGGACAGCTGGCAGACCTTTCTGGCCGCCGTGACCTCGCCGGCGGCGAGGACCTATGAGCTGCCGGCCTGGACGGGCATGCAGGTGATCCCCGGCGAGAGCGTGGAATCGCTGGCGCGGCGGCTGATCGTCGATGTCGCATGGACCTCGGCGGCCCCGCCTGCGAGCGCCGGGGTCTGGCATTACGACTGGACCGCCATCGCCGGCTGGGCGGGTCCTTCGACCTTCCTTTCGACCCTGGCGGTGGTTCCCGTGCCTGACGCGGTGGCCAGGGCGGAAGAGGGTGGGCATCTCAGCTTCAAGGTGCTGACCGACACCTATGGCATGCCGGTCGCCGACGCCGCCGAGCGGCTGCAGCACATCGCCGGCCTCTATGCCGAGGGCAGCGTGCTGACGGCGACGCTGCTGCCGGTCTCAACCGTCGCCGATCTGGTGGCCGGGGTGCTGGGCGGCTCTGGCCTGGCAAGCGTGGTCAATCAGGCCTCGCGCTGGATGATGGCCGGGCTACGCCTGCCGGACCTCAAGGTCGAGGACGGCCACACCGTGCCGGACCCGCTGGCCGACTCGCCGCTCTACGACCTCACCGGCCAGCAGCTAGACCTGACCATCAACACCGACCCCGATCATGGCGACGACACCGCCCTGACCGTCACCGTCACCTCCAACTCCGGCTGGGTGACGCTGGCCAGCACCGAGGTCAGCGGCGGCGGCGAGCTTGAGACGCTGTTCGCCCGCCACGGCGAGGGCTTCGCGGCGCGCAATCCAGGCCTTGCCTCCCGTCCGGCACCCGCCGGCATGGTGGTGCTGGCCGCAGAGGCGAACACGCTGAACTACAGCTACAGCAACGCCCAGATCGTCGCGATGGGTCCCACGACCAGTTACGACATCCCGGTCGCCAAGCAGCCGGCTGCATTGCCCGTCGCCGGCCAGTCGCCGCGCGCCTACGGGCTGGAGCACCGGATCGAGTTGCAGACCCCGATCGCACTGCCTATCCCGGGCTCTGACCAGCCGCCGCTGAGCGCACAGCCGAGCCTATGGCCCTTTCCGTCCGACCTGCAGGCCCGCGCCGCCGCCAGGGTCGCCAATCCCTACGAGATCCTGGCCACCAAGCAGGAGCAGCCGGCCGGGCGCAAGGCCAGCGCCGTCACCAATGCGACCTGGGCCAGCACCGTACCGGTGCGGATCAAGCAGGTCGGCGACAGCCTGAATCTCTTCGTGCTCTACGGTGTCGACGAGGCTGACCGCGCCGTGTTGCTGGCGCTGCGCCAGTGGCTGTCCACGGCGGATACGACCGACACCGTCTCCTATCTGCTGGTCGGGCCCGCGCCGGACGCCGGCAATCCGCAGGGCGTCACGGTGCTGAACGGGCCGGCCTCCGGCGTCTATCTGATCCAGACCAACCTTTCGACCGAGACGCTTCCCCAGCCGCCGCAATCGGCAGCGCGCGTGGCCGTCGATGAGGATGGAGACCGCGATCCTCCGAACAACTTCGCCTCGATGGACCAGCTGCTGGAGTTCTCCACCCTGCTTTGGGAAGGCAGCGTGGTCGGGGGCGCGGGCTATTTTGTCGGCGTCGACGCCGGCCTGCCCCCCAGCGCTTTCGACAGCAACGGCCTGGCCTTGATCGAGATCCTGGTCATCGCTGGCAGCCAGCAGGGTCTGGCGCCGGAAGGCCGGCAGTTGCTGGCCTTCAACACCTGCGCCCTGATCGGCCCGGGGCTGGATGCGGCGGCCAGCGCGCTGTTCGTCGAGGATTTTTGCGGCGAGGACGTGATCGTGCAGCCGCTGCTCCCGGCAGGCAGTTACGGCTTCTCGCTCGCCATCGACGCACCGCATGACGCCGATGCGACCGAGACCCCCGAAGACCTGCAGCGCCAGCTTTTCAGCCTGCTCAGTTTCGGAGTGCCGGAGAGCAGTGACTACCCCTATGTCATGCCGGCCTCTGGCATGCCGACCCCACCCGCTCCCTGCGAGGAAAACGAGCCGTCAGCGCCCGAGCAGGAGCGGCTGATGCGCCGTGGCCTGATGGCCGATCCGCGCGACGCCACCGAGCCGCAGCCGCTCTGGCGGTTCGACCAGGTGCTGCCGCTCTACCGCTTCGCGCCCGCCTCGCAGCTTCCAGTCGTCAGCGGCCTGCCCGCGGCGGCGGACGATCCCTATCGCGGCTTCGGAACCGCGGCCTCGCTGCCAACCGCGACAGCCATGCTCGGCTGGGGCGATCTCCTCGGCAACCGCACCGAGGCGCCACCGGCGGGCCAGGGGAAAGCCGACATGCCCACCGGCTATACCGACCCCTTGATCGGGGTCAGCGAATGGCCGGCCCTGGTCGCGGTGTATGACGTCCGGGCCGATGCCGGCGCGGCGGAGCTGGTCGTAAGACTGACCCCGCGCGCCTCGACTGTGCAGCCCTCGCCCTCTCAGCGCGGCGCCGCGGCGGCCGATATCGCCGACCGCCAGGCGCAGACCTACGGCAAGTCCTACTACCAGCTTGGCCAGACGGTGACCGCCGAGCTGGTCACCACGCTGCACGACTCCGACGATGGCGCGCTGGACATCGAGCGCGCGGCCCTCTGGAGCTTCGTCGCGGCCAACTACGCCTACGCGATGACGGCGGCCGAGTTCGACAGCGTTCTGCCAGCCGAGGGAACGACGCTGGGTGAAATCGTCTCGACCTGGAATGTGCGCTACGCCGAGATCGCCGCCGCCAATGCCGAGATGCCGATGGCGAGCCTGTTCGGCGCGCTGAGCCTGACCGTCCCCGCCTACGCCGTGGTCGCCGAGCAGGACAGCGCCACGAGCATCGCCGACACGCCGCGCCCGGACGGCTGGCCGACGCCGGACGCCGAGGCAATCCTCGCCGACCCCAACAACGGCGCGCTGCCGCTGCGCGCCGGCGCAGTGCTGGCGGTGTCTCCGGCCCGCAGCGTGGCAACCGGCAACGGGACCGCAACGCTGGCCGCGCTCGCCGCAGCCAACGGAACCACGCCCGGCATGCTGGCGACCGACAATCACGCAGCCGAATCTCTAGCCGAAGGCTTCATCTTCGCCGTCGAAGTCAGCGAAGACGCGCTGGTCACCGTTACCGTCACCGCCCCGAACGCCGAGCCCGCAATCACCAGCTTCGACGCGGTCGTCGAGCGCTTCGCCGAGCACGGCGTCAACGTCACTCCGGCCGATCTCGGCGAGCTGGCCGCCGACGAGCCGGGCATGTTCCAGGCCAGTCAGAGCCTTGAGAGCTGGGTCTGGGTCGCTGCCGCCGGCGAGACGCTGACCAGCAATGGCAGCGGGCTGACGCAGGCCCAGCTCGCCCCACTCAACGTCGATAGGCGCGACCTGTTCGATGTCGGCGCGCTGATCAGTCTTGGCGAGTTCGGCAACGGCAGCGGGGTGACGCCGGAACCCGACCAGACGCTGCGCGATTTCGCCGAAGCCTACGCCTGTCCCGGCGAGCAGGTGCTGGCGGCCAATCCAGGCCTGGCACTGCCGGCCAAGAGCCGCCTTGCCGTGCCCGGTGTCGTCGCCTGGCCGGACGCCCCGACCGTCCTGCGGGGTCCCTACTCCGTGCTGGCGGGAGATTCTCTGGACAGCATCGCGGCGCGCTTCGACTGGCCCGGCGACGACCCGGCGCTGTCTCTGGCCAACGCGAACGCCGATATGCCGGAGGTGCTGAGGGGCGGGACGCAGCTGACAGTGACGGTCGCCGGCGATCCTTACCAGATCACCACGCCCGCCGCTGGCCAGTCGCTGGCCGGGGCACTGGCGCAGGTACAGGCCGAGGCCGCGGGCGCCACGATGGGCGATCTGGTCGACTCCATCGGCACCGAGATGGACGTGCTGCAGCCGGGCGCGCTGCTGCTCTGCCCGCCGGCCAGGCTCGTCTCCGATCTGGCACCGGCCGAGATTCCGGCCGCCTACGGGGTCAGCGCTGCGGCCTTCGCGCTTGCCAACGCTGGCGCGCCGGGCCTGATCGCCGCCGGCCTGACCGTCTGGGGACCAAACGGGGTTGCTCGCGTCCAGACTTTAGCGGGCGACACCTTCAACGCCCTGATCGTGCGCTTCGCCGAACAGGGCGTGCAGACCGATGCGGGCGAGATCGCCGGCGCGACCAAGAACCAGGACGTGCCGCTGTTCAAATCCGGCGCGCTGGCGCTGGTCCCACCGACACCCGCGGTCATGACAGCGAGTCTGGGCCAGGGCGGCCCCTATCCCGGTCCGGTCTTCCCGCTGTCGGTTGAGCTGCGGCTTGCCCGGCCGCAGGCGTTGATCAATCCGGACTTCAATCCGGGAACCGGTGGCCCGATCGAACAGGTCGTCTCGCCCATTCCTGCCCCGCTGAAGGGTGCGGGTTCGGACGACCAGGGCAGCCTGACCTACAACCGGTTTATCGCCGACATGCGCGCCGCCCTGCCCGATCTGCGCATCGCCACCGGGCGCGCGCCAGACAAGCCACAAGACCTCTGGGCGGTGAATTTCGGCGCGGACGGCATCGCTTCTGTGACCATTGAGGGCGGCACGACCGTGCCCGGCCAGGCAGACCCGCAGCCGCGCTATTTCGCGCTGACGCCGCTGTACCACCGACTGGTGACCCGCGATCAGGTGGTGATCAAGACGATGCAAGAGGACGGAAGCCTCTCGCCGACCGGCTCGCTCACCAACTTCCAAGGCATCGATGTCGAGCCCTGGGCCGGACGCTTCCTGTCCGACATGGACCGCTTGCTCAACGCCGAAAACGCTGCGGCGATCTATCGCGACCCAATCATGCGGGAGTCTCTGCAGAGCGTGATCGACAGCAAGGCCCGGCTGACCCAGGTGATTCCGGACGGGCTCGGCGCTGTGCTGGACATTGAGGACCCCAACGAGGCGGCCGGGCTCACCGCCGCGGTCGCCACGCTCAGGCAGCAGCTCGGCGTAAGCCTGTCGCGCGCGTGGAGCGCGTCGACCCTGGTGCAGTTCGACCGCACCGTGGTCTCGCCCTGGCAGGATCCGGGCTCGACCCTGAAGCCCGCCGACTTTTTCGGCCGGGCTGCCGTGGTCGGGAGCGCGGGCGAGAACAGGTCATGGACCATGACCGCCGGCAAGTGCTGGCTGGAGCCCGAGGGCTCGCCCTTCGTCACCCTGCTACTGACCGAGTCCGACCCGGCGACCCACCGCAATGTCTCGGCGACGCTCGAATACGACTTCTCCGACATGGAGCACGAGATCACCGCCGAGGGAATGCCGGCCGGCTATGTCGCCTCGAACTGGCTCAGCTTCACCCCGCAGCTGGCCGGCGACGACCGCCCCGCCGCCATGCATACCGATCTGGGCGTCGTCACCGTGCCGATCCCGCTGCGCAACTTCCCCGCCCTGCCCATTGTGCAGGGCCAGACCGCCACACCCTCGGCCGCCTTTGATCCGCCGCAGCTGCGCGCGCGCAGCTTCGCCGCTACGCGCGCCGAGGGCGCCACGGCGCTGGCGGTCATGCCGCTGTGGGACCACAGCTTCACCTACAGCCACGAGCACGCCGAACAGGACGATGTAACGCTCTCCATTCAGTACAACCTGGCGACCGGCGTGTTCGCGCGGTTCGCGGAGGGAGACCGCGACCTCTTCACGGAGCTGGCGCAATACGACGCCGTCGCCGACCAGCTCTGGTCGGTCCTGGACGGGCTGGACACGCCCGGCAGTGACCTGACTCCGGCGGTCAAGAACGCCGTGACCACCTTCAAAACGCTGGCAGCAAACGTCGCCCACTACTGGCCCGACCGCATCGAGACCCCGCTGGGCGAACAAGCGGGCGGGCCGGTCGCGGACGCCACCTTCGACTTCCGGGCGCGCGTCACCGACCGCGATTCACAGACGCTGGGCCGTGAGCTGGACTACCTGACCCTGACGCGGCTGAACGCCCAGCCCGGTCCCAACGGCCAGTGGCCGGTAGTTCTGTGCGCGCGCCCCGATGGCCAGGCGGTATTGCTGACCCCCAGCGGCCAGGGCGAAGACGCCGAGCGCTATCAGGTTCCCGCCGACATCCACATCCCCGCAACCTGGCCGGTCTTCACCCTCATCTGGCGGGAGCTTAATGTCGCGCTGTGGCAGAACGCCACCGGCTCGGTCTACGTGCAGCGGAACCAGAAGCTGCTCGGCCCCGATGGGCCTGAAACCAAAGCCGACTTCGTATTCCAGACCGAAAGTGTGCGTGCAGCCAGCATCGTCACCCCGCTGAACGTCTTCAGTGAGCGCACGCCGCTGCAGGGCGAAACCGGCCCGGACTATGTGGAGACTGCTCTCCAATACGCCTTCGACACCCTCTTCCCCGGCGCGATGGAGTTCGACACACCGCTGCGCATCACGATGGCGGCGTCCTACGCCTATGAACTGGCGACCGCCCCGGAGAACCCTGCCCACAGCCTGGCGGCCGGGGTTCCTGTCTATCTCTATCCGAACCAGGAGCTGACATCGGCCACCGCCGCAGCACTGCAGACCGCGGTAGAAAGCTGGCAGGCGGCCGAGGACCCGCAGGTCGAGGGTGGGGAATGGGTGTTCTCGCTCACTCTGTACTCCTCTATGCAGGGCGAGCAGCGCCCGCTTTTGCTGGTCGAACGCATGTTCTGCGCGCTGCAGCAACAGAGCTGATCGCGCTTCAGGCTTGGGTGTGGCTGTCGCCGGTGTCTTCGCCAAAGGGCGAGGCGGAAACACCCGAACAGCCGTGCTGATTGACGCCATCGACCGGTACGAAGTGCCAATCACCACCTGCGATAGTTCAACAGGCGGCGTATAGCGTCGGGAGATGGGGTGGGGCGGACGGCTGCGATTGCAGGATGCAACGCACGGGTCACGCGTCGCCGGCGCGGGTGCCACGCGATCGACACCGCTGACGCTGCCGCATCAGTGCTCCGTCTCCCGGATCTCCCGGTCGCTCTCGGCCACCCAGTCCCACATGGCTTCGGCAATTCTCACGGCCTCGGCCTGACACAGTCCCGGGAATCTTTCCCATGCATCACTCGCATCCGGCAACGGCGCGCGAAACAGACCGCCGTCGTCGCGCCCCAGGTATCTTCGGGCGACACGCGCGTTGCTCTCGCGCACGCGTTCCAGCAACGCCAGCCGCATGTCGGGCGGAAAAATGTAGCGATATTGCGCGGCATCGGGATATTCCTGGGAATACGCCGCCAGGAACTCGAACAGTGGCCAGTACTTCGGCGCCACTCGGCGTTTCGCGGTCATCATTGACAGGAAATGGAGCGCCGCTTGGTTGAGTCGCTCGTTGGCACGTTCTGCGGGCGTGAAATCGCTCGCATCGTCGATACCGAGCGCGGCCAGAAACATGGTCTCCACGCTGCAACCGCCGCATGCCGGTTCGAACGGCACCACCTGTACATGATCGCGCCCCAGTTCCGCAACCCACTCCTCCAGCTTCTGCTCGTAGTCGAGCGCATCGTCGCGAATACGGGGCAGGTTGAAGTAGTCGACCGGATCCATGAGGGGAATGGTCCCCGATTTGAGATCGTCCCGATAAGACGATTCAATCCAGTCATCTTGCCGACGCAGGAACAACAGCACATGCAGTTCGAAATCCCGAAAATACTGTGCAAGTTCGGCCTTTTTGCTCGCGAAGTAGAAGACTTCTGAACTTATGAGCACGCTGGTTGCACCCGCGGACGCCACTTCAGCGTGCAATGAAGCCAGCGCCGCACCCGGATCCAGGCGACGGATCCAATCCTGTGTCTTGAGGAAAAAGGGGTTCGCGAAGGGGTGATGCGCGAAATACTGAAGCCCGGTCGTCGGATAGAGCCAACCGTGCCGAAGCAGTTGCGGTCGGTTGCCAACCAGGAACTTCTGGATGGAGGTGGTCGCTGTCTTGGATTGGCCCGCATGGATCACAAGCTTTCGTTTCATCGAGTCCCTTGCCTTTGGAAACCGGGGCACGCGCGCACAGGATTTTCTCAACACCCGAACCCGTGAGCAAGACCCGAAAAAATTCAAGCATTTGATTCGAAAGCGTACTCCAGTCACTTCAGCGGTCACCCAACGGGTGAGCCCGAAGCTTCCTGAAGATGATCCAATCCGACCGCAATCTCACCTTTGACGCCGGCCTGCTCGCGATCGGCCACGGCCTCAACCACTTCGTCCAGGTGCCGCAGCTCATAAACCCAGCGCTGCCAGCGCAACCCGGCAGCCCAAACACCGCTGTCGTGCAAGCCTACGCGTGCCTGCTTTCTATTGGCAAGAGCGACGTCGAGGCAATCGAAAACCAGCGCCGGGATGGCTTCCTCCAGCACGCACTGAGCCTGCCTTCGGTGACTTCCGCGCCGGCCACCTTACCTCAGCACAAGATGGAATCGGACTCCGACTGGCTGAATTGAGCGACGAGCTGCCGGTTGCGCTGCTCAAACGCGCTCGCGGGGCGATCAAGCCCCTGCCCATAAGTCAGGTGGGTTCAACCTGGATGTGTTTTGTCTCAACAGCTCCGAGATCTGACAGACCCAGCACACTTGGCCGAGATCTAGTTTCGACCAACAGGAACAGGATTTGGTCTAGGCGTCAGCGAGAGATTTTGGACACGCTGTCGCGCGTGCCAATGAACTCACGCCATCCTATTCGCGGAACGCGCCAACCCTTTTGAGACAGCCGTTTTACCAGATGTCCGTGATTCACTCCGCCGGCGGACGAGTTCGGTCGTGCTCGCGATTTCATTGCCTCCAAGCTCGCCCCGCAGGCTCACGACGAATGCTGGCAGCGGGTTGACGGACACCTCCTCCTTCGGTGCCTTCGCGCGTGGTGCGCAATGGACGAAACGCTCGTGATATTGCCGGGAGGCCGCGTCCAGCGCAGCCTGCTTGATCGCAGTGACTGCCTCCGCACGCACGTAGAACACGTCCGCCGGAAGGTATCCGTTGAGATCCCTTGCCGATGTTCATCGTTGTACCCGTCGAAGAAATCGCTGCACCCGTGGCGCGCACGTTCTGCGCGCTGCAGCAACAGCGCTGAGGGCGCTTCAGGCTTAGGTGCGCCTGCGCTGCAGCAGATGCTCGTCGGCGGTGTCTTCGCCAAAGTGCGGGGCCGGAAGACCCGACCAGCCGTGCTCACAGACGCCATCGACGCCTACGAAGCGCCGAGCAGCCTGTCGGGCTTCGATTGGCCGCGCTGCAAATCCGCCCGCGCGGTCCACCATCCGCGGATTCTTGGCCGAGAGTCCACTCGACCCGCGAATCGTCGAGAAACTGTCCTCGCGGAGTCGAGCTTTCGCCCCGGCCTCCAAAGCCGGACAGGCAGCTGAAGATTTCACCCAACTTCCAGCCATTGCTGGTCGAGCGAGCTGCCAAGGCCAATACACGATCTGTTGAGGCATTCGGACGAAAAGCTGACACGGCACAGTAGGTTTCCGACAGACCCGCATCACCGAGGTGCCCTAGCCTAGCGCCAACCCCGCCAGAATCTGTGGGCGGGCGCCACCTCTAACGATGGAGAAACCCCATGCTGCAAAGCGCGCGTCACCCTGTTTTTTGTCTGTGTCTGGCTTTCTCCACCATGGCTCTCGGCTTTTGCGGAAGCAGCCAAGCCCAGCCCGCATACAGCAGCTTGCAGCCCTTGCCGGGCACGATGGAGGGCAGCTCCATCATGGTCAGCAACAATCCAGAAAGCGTCAGCCGCGAGGGTCTGTTGCTCGGCACCGATGCGATGGTTCCGACCGTCGCGGGTACGGTCAATCGTTCACTGACCCAAGGGACACTTGATGGAGCCTGTCCGGCGGGGTCGATGCGTGAGTTCGCGTTTTACATGCATCACCTGATCGCGGCGCCCAGCGGTTCGGATCAGCAGGTGGATCGCATCTTTCTGCTGATTGAGCCGGCCGGGAGCAGCGCAACCTTCAATGCCTACGGATCCGCAATCTCACAGCGCGACATTCTCGGCGACCCCGCCACCACGCTGGATCCCGGCAAGAGCCCCTCGTACTCGGTTTCGCTGGCTGCAGTCACTGGCAGCCTGCCGAGTTGGGTGAACGCTCGCAGCGACAACAACGGATCGAGATTCATCAACGTGAGCGACCGCGCCATCAGCCAACCGTTCCCGCTGTTCCTGCTGCGCGGAACCCGCGGCGCGTCGCTGGACGCGCGCATCAAGATTCGCGCGACTTCCGGCTGTCTGCGCGCGCGGGTGGTTGCGGCATCGGCGAACAACTCTTCCGAGACCCTCGCCAATGCCCTCAGTAAGCGCCAGTACGCATGGGGCAATGTGGCTTCGACGTTCAATCCGGACGGCAGCCAGAACGTGTTCGGCGGGGCGCCGTGCACCGACCTGCAAAGCATCGGCTGGGGTCGCCCTGCCGGCATCTATCGCTCCGAGCGATGGGCGGGCTCGACCAGTGTCAGCATCACCAGCGCCACCTCATCCCGTGGGTGGCAATTCCTGTCTGCCCCGCCCAACCAGCAGTCTGGCAACAGCTGCCTCATGAACCCGCAGACGCCGACACCGTCCAGCGCATCGCAGCGTACGGCCGCGCTGCGCTACTACTCGACCAACAACTCGGGCCAGTCGGAAGGCCGCGACAGCGATCCTTGGTCGACAGCCAATTACGGTGCGGAGTACCTGTTGAGCTTTGCGGCGACCAATCGCAGCGGCGTCTGCGTCACTGCTCGGCTGCAGATCGCCGCGTATCCGGGCCAGCAGGCCTGCTCAGCCGCCGCTGCCAAAACCCGACACTATGACGGCGCCTTCCGGGTGCGGACCAACGGCGTGGAGCAGCCGATTGCACGGGCGTTCGTTCGCTGCCCGGCCGGGCCGTCGGCTTCCACGATTGCCAGCAAGGTGTTGCGTCCGAATGAAACGGTCGACTGGAACGTACAGGGTTTCATTCCGGGCCTGATCTCGGCGCCCGCGGGCATCGTCCTCGATACCTCTCCCGCAGCAGCTGCCTCTCCCGGCTGCTGAGCCCCAATGCCTGTCCCCATGCGTGCCGAGGCGCGTGGAGGCAGGCATTTCTGCCAGTGCTTACGGAGTTTGTGTGATACCTGCCTTGTGACGCTGCTTAGCATGATGCCGTGTGCCGCTGACTCTTCACATGCGAATCCCGTCGAACACTCCCGTGAGGCTCAAATGAATACGTTCAGCAAACAGCTGGCGGCAGGCGCCGCCAGCTTGGCCCAATTTGTGGGCTATCCGTCGAGCGCAGGGGCCGCTGCGGTCGCCGCCGAGCTGATTCTCTCTGGCAGTTGAATGCCGCTTCACGCAAGCCTGGCGCGCGCGCCCATGCGAAACGGGTGGGGCCATCGCATCAACGCCTCGCATGGATGGGCCGTGTGGTGCACTGCGAGAAGTGAGTCGATTCCGTTTAGCCTATCGATTGGCGACACTGGGCGAATGATCCAACGTATCGGTCAAGCCGCTTGAGCCCATCCTCGGGTGTCCGGGTGTTGATCGACAGCCCTCGGCTGCGGGTGCGCCGCCAGGCCTGTCCTGCGGGCATTCATGCAGAGGCAAGCTGCGCACCTGTGGCGCTATACGCACACATGGAAGGGCTGGCGCAGGCGCAGTGGCTCGGCGCGCCAGAGCGCTCCTTCGCGCCGCGCATGGTGATCGCGGTGCGGCTCGGCGCGTTCCTGCGCTGGCGCAGCCCGAATGGCTTCAAGTTGCTGATCGTGGAGCTGCAGGAGCCGCCCGCCACGCTTGCCGGGTTGCTGGATACACCGCTACCGCGCTACCAGCCTGGCTTTGAACACTGGTGTCGGTTTGTGCTGGCGCAGGCCGCGGCGGGCAGCCTGCCTGAGTCGCTCAGCGGCTCGCTGCTGGATCTGCTCAATCACGCGTTCGCCCCCATCGACAGCGAGGCCCAGGCTCAACTGCACAGCTTGACCCGGTTCGTAGACTCACGACTGGCGTTCGACCTTGCAGTGGAAGACCTGTCTCTGCATCTGGACTGTTCGATGGCCCAATTGGTGCGACTGCTGCGCGATGAGGCCCAAACGACGCCGCTGGCGTTCATCATCGGGCGTCGCCTCGAACATGCACGCAGCCTGCTCGCGCACTCCAACCTGCCGCTGGTCGAGATCGCCCTGGCCTGCGGCTTCTCCTCGCAGTCGCACTTCGGCAACAGCTTCAAGAAGGCGTTCGACCTCACTCCCGCACAATACCGAGAGCTTGGGACCGGGGGCTGAGCCCCGCTCGCCCCGGCGATTCTTCATCGTTTGCTCGTGCTCGCGATTCCCGAGGGCGCTTCAGCGAGTTGCGTCCCCAGGCTATTCAGCGCTGCGCGCAGGCCGATGTCCGGGCTTTGTGCCAAGGGTCCTGCCGCCCAACGCAAGGTCACCGGCAAGGCTCGACCTTGCAGGCTCAGCGGCCAAGCGGTCACGTTGCGCATGCCCTCATGCAGTTCCGCCGTGGCATCGTCGTCAGGGCGGAGCAGCAGCCAGACTTTCGGCGAGATTCTGCACAGCAAGGGCGCGTCGCTGAAGCTGGCTGTCAGGCGCTGGGTCAATTCACGTGCGGCAAGCTCGGTGATTGCCTCCGGCTCGGGTTGCTCAGCGTCGTCCACCCGTTCCACGAGCGCCAACTGCAGCGCAGCAGCTTCGCCGCATTCACCAAGCAGGTGTTGCACAGCGGCCTCGATGCGTGGAACGTCGTCGACGACCTGATCGAGTCGTCGAAAAGCCAGCACCCGCAGCAGCCGATCGGGGCCGAGAGCGTCAACATGCAGCTCGGCATCACCGAACGGCAGATGCAGTACCACCGCGTCAGCGTCCGGCGGATTGCTGAGCTGCAGACGACCGAGCTGGTCGCTGAGCGAAAGCCGTCCAAAGGCACGATTCGCGAGCCTGACTTCACCCCTGCCATTGATGACGCACATCGGGTCGGGCAGCGAGTCGATCACCCTCTGCAGCAGCCCTGCCCGCTCGCGCTCGATCGCGCTGTCCTGCAGCCCGACGAGAGTGCGCCACACGAATGCCGCCAGGCACAGTGCCAGCGCCGGTACCCAGGGCAGCCACAACCCCTGTGCATGCCCGAGCAGTGCAAGCGCAACCGTGACCACGGCAAGCGCAAGCGCCAGCGAAGTCCAGCTGTAGGCTTGACGGCTGCGCAGCAGAACGCCGAGCGCGAGCGCCAGATACAGGCCCAACATCAGCCAGGTAGCAGTCTCGCTTGGCGCCGAGAAAGGCACGGCCTGCTGGCGTGCCAAGGCCAACAGACTGTCGACCTGATGTGCGGTGAACACCAGCGAGCTGTGCCACTGCGGCGAATCCAGCCAGCGCAGGCTGGTGGCTGCCATTACTGGCCGCAGCCTGACGGCCGAATCGGTCCCGACGACCAACAGACGGCCGCGCAGATCGGCGGGATCGACTTCGCCGTCCAACAGCTGCGACAGGCTGAAGGTGCGGTAGTCCGCCCGCCGTACATCCGGCAGCAGATGGCTCCACAGCGCGGAATCATCGAGCCCACTCAGGTATTCACCCAGCAGGCCCGACTGATGGGCGGGATAACGTGTGCCGCCCAGCAGCAGCGCGCCCTCAGGGTCCAGCGTCAAAGGCGCGCGCTGGGGTTCGCGTTCGCCAAGATAGGCGTTGACGCCCAGCAGGCCGAGATGCGGTGTCAGGCGGCCGTCGGGACCGCGCAGCGAAAGCCGAATGCGCCGGGTGGCATTGTCGCGGTCGGCGACCTGAGTCAGATGCCCGGCGCGACCGCTTTCCGCGAAAGCAGGCAGTGCGGGGATTTCGGGCTGCGCGGCGCCGGCAGGTGAGTGCCCAATGAACCAGCGCGGATGCTGACGTATCAGCGCATCGAGCGCTTGAGCGCCCTCTCCGATGTGCACCGGCCGCAGGCCTGCCCAGATCACCGCGGCCGGTTCGGCCTGAAACAGCCGGGTGAACACGTCCACGTAGCGTGCGTCGTCATAGGGCGGCGCCCCGAAACGAAGCATATCGTCCTCGTTGATGCCGATCAGAACGATCTCTTCGCTGGGGTCTTGATTCGCCAGCAGCGTGCTGAACAGATCGAATCCATACAGCGAGGCCCCCTGCAGACCGCCAAGCCCGCGCACCAGCATGACCAAGCCGAACAGGAGCGACCAGCCCAGAACAATACGGCGCAAGCGACGCGAGGAAACGGCCATGGCGACTCGACGGCAAGCAAGGGAGCAGTATGCCAATACGGAAACCCCGACGTATTGCAGGAAATCCGCGTGGCTGTCAGGTCTGGCGCGGGCGCTTGCGCGATTGCTGACTGCCGTTGCTGGTCAGATGCTTGCGCCGACTCGTTATTCTGCAGGGACCGCACCGAAACGAGAGGACGCATGCTCAACACCGACCCGCGAACGCACGCCGCATCGCTGCCAAAGTCAGCTGTCCTGGTGCCCCACTCCGCCGCGCCATGGATCGGGTTCGCCGCACTGCTCTCGCTCGCCTTGTTCGCCATCGACACCTGGTGGCCGCAGTTCGGGTGGATCGCGCGGCCGCTGGTCTGGTTGGGCACGCTGTTTCATGAGCTCGGCCACGGAATCGCTGCGATCGTGCTCGGGGGTGAGTTGGTTCAACTCGCTGTTTATCCGGATGGTTCGGGCGTTGCGATGCACCGCGGTGCTTACTCCCAGTTCGAGCGCGCGTTGATCGCGGCGGCCGGGCCCTTGGGTGCGCCCTTGGCGGGTCTGGCCTTTTTCCTGGCGCTTGGTCATCGATATGCAGCGCGCCTGCTTCTGGCCGCCCTGGCTGCCTTTCTGGTGCTGGCTTTGTTGTTGTGGGTGCGCAATTTGTTCGCGCTCGGCTTCGTCCTGGCGCTGGTGTTGGGCCTGGTGCTGGTGGCTTGGCGCGGCAACGATCGAGTGGTGCTGGCGTTGACAGCCTTCGTGGCGGTGGAGATGAGCCTTTCCGCGTTCACCCGCGTGGACTATCTGTTCAGCTCCGGCGCGCTGACCGGCGCAGGCTCCCTGCCCTCGGATACCCAGCAGATCGCTGACACGCTGGGTCTGCCCTATTGGTTCTGGGGTGGTTTGCTGGCGCTGCTGTCCGTGGTCACGGTGGCCGTGGGGCTTTGGATTTCCGGGCGCAAGTCCAGCAGCGGCTAGGCTGCTGTCAACGTCGATCTGCGAGCGGCCAAGCTGGCCCCATGGCGAGCAATTCGCTGGGCCGTTCAGCCCGACGCGCGGTCGAGCTTGAGTGCGGTGCTGGCGAAACCCCTGTTGGGAATGGCTTGGGCGCATCGGCCCCGAACCCGGTGCGGCGGGCGAGATCCGCGCGCAGCGTCGAATACGCCGGTTAGCGCGGCCCTTGGATCGACTTGCGGCGATCCGCGCTTTCGCGTTCGGACTGCCGCCACTCGATCGGTGTACTCAAGCGGCCAGCTGCAATTCCTCGACCAGACGGCGCTCGATATCGAGCAGGTCGGGGATGTAGGAGTACTCGTCGCGCAACAGCACGCGCATCAGCGCGCCGGGCGGAAGCTCGCCTTCGTCGGCGGGGATCAGCGCATCGGACGCCACCGTGGTCAAACGCGGAAAGCCCTGGGTGAGCAGGCAGAAGTATGGCAGTCGCGGGGTTTGGCCGAGTGCACGCAGCACCGCGACCTTTGCGCCCATTTCGCCCTCCTGGGTGGCGAAGCCCGCCAGTTTGGCGAACGAGATCAAAGGCAGCCGCCAGCCGCGCCAGCGCAGCCGACCGAGAATCCAAGCGGGAGCGCCGGGCACCGGCTCGGGCTCGGCGAAGGTGATGATCTCGGCGATGTTGGCGTTGGGCAGCAGCAGACGGCCGCCGGTGAGCGTCATGGTGACGCCGCGAATGTCCTTGCGTTCGATGTTCATTGCCTGTCCTGGATGGAACTCGGGTTCACGCGCTTACGCCCAAACGCCGAACGCAGTGTTCGGCAAGCTCTCGCGGGCTGCCGACGAATTCAACGACGCCGCGTGCGCGGGTGCCGTCCACCATCGAACTGACCACGCATGACTCGGGATCCTGCGCCCAGACTTCGCCACCGCGCTGGGTCAGATAGACCGCGCCTTCGACCGCATCGGCGGCCATGCCGCTGAACACGATCGCGGTGACATTGGCGCCGAAGCTGTCGGACAGATCGCGCAGTACGTCATCGATGCAGGGCCGGTAGCGAGACTGGGTTTCGAGGTCGCTCAGTTCGATCTGGCCGTCGATGGCGAGCTTGAAGCGGCGATCCGAGCTGACCACCAGGACCTCGCCGTCGCGGGCGTCGACACCGGCCATCGGTACACGCACCGGCAGTTTGCTGGTCTTCTGCAACTGCTGGGCGAGGCGCTCGAAGTAACCGTTCTCAAGGTGCTGGATAACGACGAATACGGCCGGGAACCCGGCCGGCAGGCTGCTCAGGAAACTGCGCAGCGCGTCCGGGCCGCCGATGGATGCGCACAGTGCGACCACACGGCTGACGCCGTGACCCAGCGCCGGCGCGGGTGTCGGTGGCAATGCGACCGCGAATCCTGTCGACTGCGCGGGCGCCGTGGTCTGGAACCCATCGGCTGCGGCCGCGGCTTCTTCGCCTGGGCCGGTCTGCTCCGAGGGCGGTGGCGGCACGTGGTCGCCGATGTCACGCAGCCAGGTGCCGTCGCGCATGGTTCCGACCGTGGAGATGTCGGACACGCCTGAGGGTGGCGCGGGTTCCTCCAGCGGTTCCAGGCTCAGGGTGAGGTGGCTGAAGTCAAACTGCTTCTCGGGCGCCGCGGGTTTGCTTGGCGCTGCCGTGTGCAGCCCGGGCGCGTCAAGCGGCTCCAGCGACAAGGAGCTGAAGCCCCCACTTGGCGCGGCCGATCTAGCTGCGGGCTCCGGCATGCGCGGAGGTGCAACGGGGACTGGCGGAACGACATGCGCCGGCTCCGGTTCCGCCGCATCCACCGGGCGGGTGAAGTCAAGTCCAGGCAGTTCGGGCTTGATCTCGGCCAGAGCATTGGCATCGAGTTCCGCGGCCAACCGCGCGATGGCCTCGTCGTCCGCGGTGGATTCGAGCCCGAGCGTGCCGCCAAGCGCGTAGTCGTCGTACTCGGTGGCGGGCGCGGTGAAGTCGAAGCCGCTGACCGTGCTCGCGGGCGAAGCCTCGCCTGCATCAATGTCTGCGGTTTCAGCATCCAGATCCAATTCACTGAGTTCGAGCGACTCCGAGCCGCTCCAGCGGCGGCCGATGTCGTCGTCGCCGTCGAACGAGTAGTCAGAGTTCTCGGCAGCGACGGGATCAAAACTGAGTGAATAATCGGTTGCAGCAGAGGGTTTCGCGGCGCGCTCCGAGGCAGGCGTGGAGATCGATGCAAGAGGCGGCGAATTTGCCTCGCTGGTCTCTGCGGCAGGCTCGGCGAGCTGCCAGTCGAAGTCGAGGGCATCGGACACGCTTTCGCGCTCGAGGTCTGCCCTCTCATCTGCCCCAGCCAAGCTCTGGGCCTGAGCCATCGTGCCAGATGGCATCGGTTCTGCAGCCGCGGTTGGCGCCGTGCTTGCGCGTGGAGCCTCAACGGCTACGAGTTCGACAAGACTGGTCGGGTTCTCGGGCGCGCGGGCCACGGCCGGCGAGCGCTCTCCTGACGCATTCGTCAGCGGCACCGGATCGAGGCCCATCGCCATCTGCAGCCGCGCCAGCAAATCCTCTGGCGTGAGTTGATCCAGCCCGCCCTCGAACACTGCGGTCAGGTCGACGTCATCCAGATCGTCTGCTTGCACCGTCTGCTCGGGCGAGTCCTCGACAATTTCGTCGGGTAGAGAGGGAGCCACCGGGCTGAAATCGAAATCCAGCGCGGCGAGGTTCTGCGCAGGCTCGGGGCTCGCGGCAGCAGGCGTGATGGCGACTGCGACCGGCCTTGGCTGCGAAGGCGGCGCCGGCGCGGTAGAAAGCTCAAGCCGTGGGCTGACGGGGACTTCGTTCAAGTGCTCGAAGACTTCCCCAGCAAAGGTGTCGAAGTCCAGATGATCCTGCTGTTGGGCCGGCGATACCGGGCGACCCGGCTCCGGCACCAGATCCAGCACCGGTAGGCGCTCGGCCCCGCTGGGTGCGGGCGGCAAGGTGTCGCGTACACCGAGGACCTTCGCCGCCAGATGACGCGCCCACCTCGCGAGGTCCCAACCGGTGAGCTGGCTGGAGACCTCGCCCTCGTTGAACACCACGCTGACAGATGGGTCTTCCAGCATCGTCTGGATGGCTTCGAGGTCGTCCTCAACCCCGGGCTCCAGATTGATCAAAACCACATCGGGATGTGCGGAGCGTCCGGTGAGGCGACCGCCCTCCCCCAGCGAGCCCTCAAAAACCAGCTCGGCGCCGAAGTTCAACAGCGCATGGCGCAATTGCTCGCGAGCAGAATCCGCTGGCCCCAGCAGGGCCACCGTGGTTGCCTGGCGCGGCTCAGCGACTGCGTTCACGACGATCCTGCAGAATTTCCTGGACGTTGCGCATCAAGTCGGCCTCCTGATACGGCTTGCCAAGGTAGCGATCAACGCCGATCTCGAACGCGCGCTGGCGGTGCTTCTCGCCGGTGCGCGAGGTGATCATGATGATCGGTACCGACTTCAGCCTCGGGTCGTTGCGCATGTGGGTGGCCAGCTCGTAGCCATCCATGCGCGGCATTTCGATGTCGAGCAACATCACGTCGGGGATGCGTTCGGCCAACTTCTCGATCGCATCGACACCGTCCTTGGCTGTCAGCACTTCGAAGTTGTGGCGTTCCAGCACGCGGCCGGTGACCTTGCGCATCGTGATGGAGTCGTCGACCACCATCACCAGTGGCACCACGCGCTGATCGGCAAGGCTTGGCGCTGGCGCGATCGGTTCGATCGCGGCCGCGCGCCGCACCAGCGGCGCGACGTCGAGGATTACCACAACCCGGCCGTCACCCATGATGGTGGCGCCGAAAATGCCCGGGATCGAGCTGACCTGTGGGCCAGTGGGCTTGACCACGATTTCGCGGCTACCCAGCACTGCATCGACGCAGATCGCAGCGCGCTGGTCGCCCGAGCGTGCCAGCAGCAAGGGCACCTGCAGGCTGTCCGCCGCGCGCGCGGCTGGATGACCCAAGAGCAGGCCCAGATCGTGAATCACGTAGTCCTCGCCGGCATAGCTGAAGCTCGGCGCGCCACTGGCAAGCTGGGCTTCGAGATCAGCGCGGTCGATACGCGAGACGCCCTGCACCGAGGTGATAGGCACCGCAAACGAGGTCTCACCCTGCTTGACGAACACGGCTTGAGTGACAGCGAGGGTGAACGGCAGGCGGATGATGAATTCCGACCCGCGGCCACGCTCGGACTCGATGTGCAGCGAACCGCCGAGCTGGCGGATTTCGCTGTAGACCACGTCCATGCCGACGCCGCGGCCGGAGATCTTGCTGACCGTAGCAGCGGTCGAGAATCCGCTTTCGAGGATGAAGCCGTACAGATCGCGATCGCCCAGCTGGGCATCGGCCTTCATCAGGCCGCGCTCGATCGCCTTGCGACGAATCGCCTCGCGGTCGAGGCCACGGCCGTCGTCGATCACCCGGATCAAGACTTCCGAGGCTTCACGAGCGACCACCACGCGGATCGTGCCTTCGGCTGGCTTGCCGGCGGCGATGCGCTGCTCGGGCGTTTCAAGGCCGTGCGCCAGCGCGTTGCGCAGCATGTGCTCAAGCGGAGCAGTCATGCGATCCAGGACGTTGCGGTCCATTTCGCCCTGCGCGCCTTCCACCTTGAGCTGAGCCTGTTTGCCCAACTCTCCGGCGGTCTGCCGCAGGATGCGGCGCAGGCGCGGCACCAGCGAATCGAACGGCACCATGCGCGTACGCATGAGGCCTTCCTGCAGATCGGAGCTGACCCGTGACTGCTGCAGCAGCAGGGTTTCGTACTGGCGAGTCAGGTCTTCAAGCGTGGTCTGCAGGTTGACGATGTCGGACGCGGACTCGGACAGCGCGCGCGAGAGCTGCTGCAGGGTCGAGAAGCGGTCGAGTTCGAGCGGATCGAACTGCGTATCGCCCTCATCCTGCTGACGCTGGTAGCGCGACAGGATCTGCGCTTCGGTCTCGATCTCCAGCTTGCGCAGCTGATCGCGCAGACGCGTGGTGGTCTGATCGAGTTCGCCGAGGTTGCCGCGGAAGGCGCCCAACTGCTGTTCCAGCCGCGCGCGGTAGATCGCGACCTCACCGGCGTAGTTGACCAGGCGGTCAAGCAGATCGGCACGAATGCGGATCTGTTCCTGCGGCGCGCGGACGACGTTTTCTTCCTCGTCGAGCGCAGTTTCGGTCGGAATAAACCGAATCGGTGCAGGCACCGTACGCGCTGGAACCGCTTCCGCTTCGGTGGGAACCGCAGCGACCTTAACTGCTTCAGGCGCAGCTTCATCGAGGCTTTCGACAAGCGGCAGTTGCTCGCCACGCAGCAGTGCTTCAACGCAGGCGAGCAGGTTTTCCGGCATTGCGATGGCGCGGCGTTCGCCGACGCGCGAGACCATCCCGTGCAGACGATCAAACGACCTCTCCAAAACTTCCATCCCGGCCTCGCCGAGATCGCGACCGCCTGCGGCGACGGTTTCCAGCAGCGACTCGATTGCATGGGCCAAGTCGCCGATCGGCAACAGGCCGGCCATGCGCGCGCCGCCCTTCAGCGTGTGCAGGTCGCGCTGCAGGCCGACCACAGATTCAGGATCACCGGCGGTTTCGCGCAGTCGCTGCAGCAGGCTGTCGGAGTGGTCGAGAATATCGACGCCCTCCTCGAGAAACACATCCAACAGGTCGACATCGACGTCGGTCACGTCCAGCGGACCGTCGGGCTCGGGGTCCGCCGCAATCGCCAGCCGCACCTTTCCACTCGGAGCGCTTGTATCCGGTGCTTCGACGGGCGCGAAGTCGAGCGCCACGGCGGCGGCGCTGAGCATCGCCTCGACTGCCGGTTCCGCAGGCTCCGTGCGCTCGTTGAGCTCGACCAGTTCGGCCTCGAAGGCCTCCGCTTCCGCTGCGCTGATCGAAAGTTCTTGCTCGGCATCGGATGCGGCAAGATCCTGAACTTCAGCGGCTGCGCTGTCTGATGCTTCGGTCAAGGCGGTGGCGGGAAGCTCCTCGGTTTCGACGGATGCTTCGGTACCCGTTTCCGCGTGATCGGCTGACTCGCTGGCTTCTACCGCGGGTTCCGCAACCACGAAGCTCGCCATCGCTTCGGCCAGCGTGCTCGTATCGAGTTCGTCGAACTCAAGGACGTCGAGACTCTCAACAGCAGGCGCGACGGCGGATGGAGTCTGCAGCTCGCTGACGGGCTGTTGGTTCAATTCGCCCAGCGCTTCCGCCAGCTCGCCGAAATCGGCCACTTCGAGTGAGGCACTGTTCTCAAGTTCGACCTCGTCGAACTCAAGAGCTTCGGCGCCGGTGGAATCCTGCGGAGCCTCGTTCTTCGCGTTGTCAATCGGCTCGAAGGCGATTGCCGCCGGCGACCGTGCTTCGATGTCCAGATCCGCGACCTCAACCGGAGCTTCTGAAGACACGGGCGACTCAATCTCAAGCGGCGGCGACTCCAGCGCGGGCTCGGAGTAGGACAGCGATTCGATCAGCTGCGCGTCCATCGCCAAGGCCGGATCTTCGAAGTCCGTCGCGATAAAGGTCTCTTCGGCCAGAGTATCGGCTGCCGCCGGTGTTGCGGGTGCATCGAGCTGCGGCCGTGTGTCCAGCTTGGACTCACCTGCAACCTCGGCCTCGAACGCAGCCAGCCAGGCATCGGCGGATTCGGCTTCGCCAATCTCGTCCAGAGTCAGGCCGGAATCGACCGCGGGGGACAGGGAGGTACCTTCCGTATCGGACCAGTACGGCGACGGGCTGCCGGGCTCGGTTTCAATGATTTCGATGTCGGCCGACTGGGCACGCGCTTCGGGATCAAACGGTTCGCCGGAGATGAACTCCGAAGCGAAGCTGAGCTCGCCGGAATCGGACATCCCGGCCAGCTCGGCGTCCATGACCGGCGCCTCGTCCTTGGCCTGCAGCGGTTCAACAGCACTCTCGGCAGGCGAGAGCACGGAGGCTGTGTCGAGTGCCAAGGCGAAACTATCCGCCGACACGGCCGCCAGCACCTCACTGTGAGCGTCTTCGCGCTCGCTCGACAGCACCGGTGCGGTCGGCTCGGGCAGTTCATCACGCAGCGCCGAGATGCGGGCCGCCAGTTGCGCATGACGGGCCGGACGCGGCATCGGCTGGTCGAGTTCGATCATCAGCGAACGCATGGCCTGCGCAGCTTCATCAATGACATCGAAACCCTGCATCGACGGCGCCTCCGACATCGCCAGCAAGCGCTTGATGTAGCCCTCCAGGGGCCAAGCGATCTCGGTGCCAACGTCGACTTCGGTCATAGCGAAGGCGCCATTGATGGTGTGCACGGCGCGCAGCAACGATTCCTGCACCGGCAGAGGCTGATCCGCGCCGCGCTGCAGGTAGGCCTCAACTGTATCGAGGTGTCCGGCCACTTCGGCCTTGAGGATCTCGAACAGATCCGGCTCGATCAGCACCAGGTCAGTCTGCTCGGTCGATTCATGCTCAAGCCCGATCGCACCGTCACCGAAGTTGGCTTCCGTCAGCTCGATCGGCTCAAGCTCGAAGCTGTTGTCCGAGGTCGCGGTCGCGGTCGATTCGGCTGCATTCTGGGACGCTGTATCGATCGCGCTGCTGGATAGCTCTTCAAGCTGCCACTCGCCGAACTCAGCCGCAAACACGTCTTCATCTGAGCTTGGCGCCTCAGTGGCCGGGCGCACAGCGCGATCTTGCTCGGAATTGGCAGCATCGAGATCGGCCAGTTCGATGCCGGCCGGATCAGATTCGCCTGGTTCAAAGCCCAGCGGTTCAAGCGCCGGCGCCGTCGGCTCTGGCTCGACTGCGGGAACGGCATGCGCGGCGAGCATCGCAGCCAGCGCCGAGGACTGGGCGTCGGACAGGGTGATGTCCTCGACCTCGGTTTCTTCGATCTCAGGCGTCGACACCGACTCGGCCACTTCGACGGTTTCAATCACTTCCATCGGCAGTGCGAGATCAGGCTCACTCAGCTGCAGCTCGGCGGCTGCCTGTGCAGTGGGCGGCGTGTAGGCGACGACCTGCCCGGCGGCCAGTGCATCGGCGACCGCCTGGATGCCCTGCAGATCGGCATAGTGGCCGGCTTCGCCACGCAGTGCAGCGAGGAGCTGGGGCAGCACATCACGCGCATGTTCAACGAGGGCAATGACTTCGGGTCGCGCTGGGATGGTGTGATCGAGAACACGATTCAGCATGTTCTCGACCTTCCAGGCGAACTCGCCCAGAACCAGAGCACCGACCAGCCTGCCGCTGCCCTTGAGCGTGTGGAACACACGCCGGATCGGCTTCATGCTTTCGACGTCATCCGGCTTGGTGCGCCAGATCGGCAGCAGTTGGCGGAGGTTGTCGATTTCTTCCTGCACTTCCTCGACGAACACTTCGCGGATTTCTTCGTCGATATCCTCCGCCCCGATCTGGAAGCCAGACAGCTCCGCGCCCGACTTGACGGGTTCGGGGGCAGGCGGACGAGTCGCGACCGTTTCGGTGGGCTTGAAACCGGCCAGCTCGTGCACTTCGCGCGGCGGCTGCAGCGCTTCGGTGGCGGCCTCACCGACGATAAGGTCGCTGACATCCGCTCCGGGAGCAATCTCGACGGCGCCAAGACTGGCCAGATCGTCAACAACGCGGGGCTGCGGAATCTCGGCATCCAGCACCACCGTCTCGGCATCAGAGGATGCGGAGATCAGCGGTTCTTCAATCGACAAAGACGCCACCGGCTCAGCCGCGGGCGCTGTCGGTATGTCGGAGTCGACCGATGCCAGCGCGTGCTCCGGGATCGGCCAATAGCCAAGCGCGACCAGACGTTCGCGCGCGACGTCAAGGATCTTGCTGCGATCGCTACGCTGTTCGCGAAGCGCTTCGATGAAGTATTCGAGGCTGGCGAGCGCATCGGCGAGCGTGTCCATCTGCTCGCCATTCGGCACACGCCGATGCTGCACAAGTTCAACCGCGGTGAATTGGGCAACGCCTTGCAGCAGCTCGGCTGCCGGGGTGATGTCCAGAATGCGCATCGCGCCCGATACCTCATCCAGCAGGCGCTGTACGTCCTGAAGCTGGGCGTGATCCCAGTTCGACTCGACGAAGGCGACGAAGCACTGCTTGGCCTGGGCGAAGTTGGACTGGGCCTCCTTTACGACAGCCTCAAGCACGCGCCGGGCTTCAGCACGCGGCAAGGTTTCCGTGCCGCTGCTGGACGGTTGGGCGCTCGCACCGATTTGCTGGACCTGATCGTCGAGCGTTGCCTCGACGTAGAGCAGCGCACCCGCGATATCCAGCAGAGTCGACTCATCGGCGGCGCGTTGGCCCTGCACGACCAGCGCAACCACATCGCGCTGCTCCATGACAACCCGACGCGGAACGCCGAGTCCGAGCATGCCCAAGGTATCGCCTACGCGGTCCAGCACATCGACCTGACCGGACAACTCCCCTGGCTGCGCGTCCTGCTTGCGCAGGTACAGATCGAGGGCGTCCTTGACGCGCAGCAGATCCTCACGGATCGCCGCGGCGACGGTGTCGATCAGGGCGCGGTTGTGACCGCTGATGCTGCGACGAGCGTCTTCGAACTCCTCAGCCGTCGGCACGAACATATCGAGCTGGAACACGCTGCGAACTTCGGCCAATCGATCACTGTTCGAGCGACCATGCGCGACGAAATACAGCAGGTTGCGCGTCAACTCGCGGGGTGGATCGACCCGGAAACCGTTCTCGCCAGCGTCAGCGAGGTGCTTCACCTCGCGCTCTACCCGGCCAACCGTCTGCTTCAACTGCTGGCTGGCCTCGATCTCGCCGCTACGCACGCCAAACAGGACGGAGCCGCCGACCCAGAACAGCCGGCGCCCTTCTTCTTGAGTGACGACCGAAACCAGGCGATCGCAAACCTCGATCATGCGCGCGAGATTGATCTCAGGCTCAACCCCCTTGAACCAGCGCAGCAGCGCGATCTGAAACTGGCTGCGCGCGACTGCGGCAAGCTGGCGAAGTTCAAGCTCGGGCAGCGGAGCGATCGGGCCGGCGACCGACGCCGGCAGAGCTTGAGACAAGTCGGGCGCGAACAACGCGCTCTCCGACAGGCTTTTCTCGCCGCGGGCACCGCGCAGATCATTCAACAACGGCAACAGAACAATGGGAATGTCCTTGAGGCCGGTCTGCAAGCGCTCCAGATAGTCAGGCAGCTGAACGATACCGCGCATCAATACCGCATAGGCTTCATCGAGCGCTGCGACCTGGCGGTTCTGCAGAGCGATGGCAAGCTGCTCCATCTCCTCCGTCACCATGGCGGCGCCGTAGAGTTCAACCATCCGCAGCGTTCCCTGCACCTGATGCAGATAGGTGGCGCAGAAGCGCATCTGGGATGCGTCGTCCGGGTCCTCGACGAAGGCCTCAAGCGCAAGCCGTGCCTGCTTGAGGGTTTCGTCAAGCTCACCCTTGACCCAGGTGAGAGTGGTGAAATCGATGTCGTCTTGCAGCCTCATGCCGGGCTCTCGTTACGAATTGCGCAGGAACGCCAGTGTTTGGCGGCCACTGGTGCGGGTGAGCTGCGGATGGGTCCAAGCTGTGATTTCGCCGGCACCGAGTACCAGCAATCCATTGGGCCGCAGAAGGCGGGCAAGCCCGTCCAGTAGCTCGCCGCGGCGATCGCGGGCGAAATAAATCAGGACGTTCTGGCAATAAATAAGGTCAAGTTGACGCAGTGGTGCGCGAGTGGCGTGAAGCAGGTTGACGCAGGCAAATCCAATTCGACGACGCAGGCGGTCGACGACACGCAGGTTTCCCGTTGAATCGAGTTCCACCGCACGCCCACGGTAGGGCTCAGGTATCTCTTCTAAACGATGCGCTGCATAAGCGCCAGCGCGTGCTACTGAAAGAGCGGGCTGACTCACATCTGTCGCGGTGATGCCGAACCTGCGCGGTGGCTCGGCGCGCCCAAGGCCCTCGTCAAGAACCATCGCGAGGGTGTAAGCCTCCTCGCCCGTCGAACAGCCGACCGAGAGTGCATGCAGTGACTGGTCCGCGGGCGCCTTGGCCAACCAGCCGGGCAACCATTGGTCCTGAATCAGAGCAAGCGACGGCAGATGCCGAAAGAATCGGGTCTCGTGAACAGTCAGATGGTCGACCAGCGAGGCCCATTCCATTTGCCCGCGCGCGCCGTTCAACAGCTCGTTGTAGTAAACCCCGAAATCACTGAAACCGGCTTCGCGCATTCGCCGGCGCAGCCCCGTAACCAGAAACGGCTTGCGCTCCAGCGGAACGGTAACCCCGGTCCGCGATTCAAGCAGTCGCACCCAACGCTGGAACGCCAAGTCATCCATCTGACCGGGTTCCAGTTCGCCAATGAGCTGGCTGAGCGCCGTTGCCATGATCTTGAGATGCGGTCCGTCAGCCCGGCAGCTTGAAGTCGGCGACCGAGCGACGCAGGTCGGCGGCAAGCTGGGCGAGATTTCCGATCGACTCAGCCGTCTGGCTGGCGCCCATCGAGGTCTGGGTCGTGATCTCCTGAATAACGTTCATGGTCGCCGAGATGTTGGTTGCCGCAGCGGACTGCTGACGGGCGGCCTCGGAGATGTTCTGAATCAGGTCAGCAAGATCATTCGAGACCTTTTCGATTTCGCCCAGGGCCAAGCCGGCGTCTTCGGCCAAGCGTGCACCGGCCACCACCTCGGCGGTGGTCTGCTCCATCGAGCTCACCGCTTCGTTGGTATCGGACTGAATCGTCTGCACCAGCGTTTCAATTCGCTTGGTCGCATTCGCTGAACGTTCCGCGAGGCGCTGGACTTCGTCGGCAACCACCGCGAACCCGCGGCCCGCTTCACCCGCTGAAGCCGCCTGAATAGCGGCGTTCAACGCCAGGATGTTGGTCTGCTCGGCAATGTCGTTAATCAGTTCGACGATCGAGCCGATTTCCTGTGAGGACTCACCCAGACGCTTGATTCGCTTGGAGGTTTCCTGAATCTGGTCGCGGATCGAGTCCATGCCTTGAATCGTCTGGCGCACGACTTCGGCGCCCTTGGCGGCGATCTGCACCGAGCGCTGCGCCACGTCGGCGGATTCAGCGGAGTTCTTCGAGACCTCGTCGATCGAGACGGCGATTTCGTTGATCGCCGCCGATGCCGAGGTGATCTGCTGCGCCTGGTGTTCCGCAGCTTCCGCAAGATGCATCGCGGTGGCCTGGGTTTCCTGGGCGGCGGCGGCCACCTGTACGGCGGTCTCATTAATCGTGGTTACCAGAGATCGCAGCGCTTCAACGGCGAAATTGATCGAGTCCGCGATTGCGCCGGTGATGTCTTCGGTCACGGTTGCGCGGACGGTGAGGTCGCCTTCCGCCAGAGAGCCCATCTCGTCCAGCAGGCGCAGAATGGCCTCCTGGTTACGCTGGTTCAATTCCTGAGTGACCGAGAACCGGCGCGACTGATCGCGGTAGATGGTCAACAGCAGGCCCATCAGGCCGACAACCGCCAAAGCCGCAGAGATGATGCCGATCAGCAGACTGGGGAACGTACGCTCGCCCGCCATGTCGCCCAGTTTGCCGGCGAGGCTACGCGCGTTGTCGAGCAGGGCTTCGGAGTCGATGAAGATACTGTCAGCTGCTTCGCGTGCTTCGAACAGATCGGTCGCGGCGCCCAGGATGAACTCCACGTCCTGACGCACAGCTTCGAATGCCTCACTCACACGCGCCAAGCCCGACCGGCCGGCGGGTGTTTCGATTCGGCGAATGCCCTGCTCGGCGCTGCCGACGTCAAGCCCGCTCAGTACGTTTCCGAACAGCGCGTAGTCGCGCGAGAAGCGGTCAGCCGCCGAGGAAGCGGCGGCACCGCCCTGCAGAATCTGAGTGACATAGCGGAGCATTCGATCGGCGAGCACCAGCTGTCGGGTGGCGATGAACACCTGGGCGCTGGGCACGTTGGCTTCCGACATCGCCCGGA
Organism: Aquimonas sp.; assembly: GCF_044377145.1. NCBI lineage: Bacteria > Pseudomonadati > Pseudomonadota > Gammaproteobacteria > Lysobacterales > Lysobacteraceae > Aquimonas > Aquimonas sp. The sequence continues at coordinate 6,421 of NZ_JBILJQ010000003.1, read as the reverse complement.
CGACCTCGTCCATCTGCCCTTGAAGCTGGGGCACGCTGGCCGAGAAGGCGCTGGCGGCATCGGCCAAGTTAACGATCAGCTCCTGGCGGTCGAGAATTCGACCGGCGTTGTCGTTGACGTTAGCCCAGGTGGTTTCCAGCTCGGCGAGTTCGGTCGCGACGCTGACCCCACCCAGGGGCTCCTTGAAGGACGGAAGCCCCGACTCCGGGTCGCCGTTGGCAAGTCGGGTCAGATTCTGCTGAATAGCTGCGCGAGTCGACTTCAGCTGGTCGAAAGACTCCAGACCGCCGATGGCCGCTTCCTGCGCAAACTTCGCGATCTGCTGCGACTGCACCTGAATACTGGCGACGATGTCGCGAGCCTCCGCTTCCTGCTGCGCGTAGCGGGCAGAAATGTAGAAGTTCACGCCCAACAGCAGGATCGAGACCGTGAGGATCAGGATCCAGAAGTTCAATGCGCCGCGTCGTTCTTTACCGCCGACTGCGCCCATGCTCGTGCTCATATCGTCCTCGCCCCGGAAAACTCAACCTGAAAGCGCGTCCCGCGCCGCCTAGGCAACCGCTCAGGCCGGATGATCCGACCCGAAGCTCTGCTTCTACGGTCCAACTCAGACCGCTTCAGCAACGACCATGCGTCCATGCATGGCCCTACATTTCGTTCGATGTACTAAGCGACGGCAGCCTGCCTGAACTCACCGGTACGTACGAGCCGCGCCATATCAAAAACCCGCCAGACGGTGTCACCAAGCTGGTAGGCGTCGGTGACAAATGCCCGGTAGCGCCCCTCTGGAGATTCCTCGGGAAACACCCGCTGGCTATCGACAAACTGGCGTTGCCCAAACAGCTCGTCGATCAGGATGGCCACATTACCGCCGGGTTGCTTGATCACCAGCGCGCGCGTTGTTTCGTGCACAACCGTGCGCTCACCGTCGAGAAACTGCTTAAGATCAACCACTGGCAAAAGCGTGCCGCGCACGTTGGAAATACCGAGCAACCACCCTTGCGCGCCGGGCACAGCCGTCGGCGGCGGCAGGGTCAGTAGTTCGGCGATGTCGGCAATGGCGGTGACCATATTCCAGCGCCCCAGGCGGTAGCCGAGTCCGCGCCACAATCCCGGCGCATCGATCTGCTCGGGCAGGCCAGCCACATGCGACAGGCTGCGCGCTTCGTAATCGGCAAGCACCGCAAACGGATCGATGGGTGCGGCGAAGTTTGTCATTGCGGGCCCGCGCCTCCGGACACGAGGGAATTGATCCTGCGCAGCAGGTCAGCCTCGACCGGCGGCTTCACAACGTAGTCTTTGGCGCCCTGCCGAAGCCCCCACACCCGATCAGTCTCCATCCCCTTGGTGCTGACGATGATGATCGGGATGTGCTGGGTCGCGGGCGCTCGTGAGAGTGCGCGGGTGGCCTGGAAGCCGTTCATGCCCGGCAGGATCACGTCCATCAAGATGAGGTCCGGGCGATCGCGCTCAGCCGCTGTGAGGCCGTCCTCGGCGGAACCGGCGCTGATCACCTGATGGCCATTGCGCTCCAGCATCAGGCTGAACATGCGCGTGTCGGTCGGAGAATCATCGATGATCAGAATACGAGCCATATCGCGGGACGCCCCCCCCTATGAGGCGTGGTCGAAAGCAGGTTCAGCGCGTGACGTGACGCCGGATGGCGGAGAGCAGTTCGTCGCGGGTGAATGGTTTGGTGAGGTATTCCTCGGAGCCGACGATCCGACCCTTGGCCTTGTCGAACAGGCCGTCCTTCGACGACAACATGATCACCGGCGTGCCTTTGAAAACCTGGTTGTTCTTGATCAAGGCGCAGGTCTGGTAGCCGTCCAGCCGCGGCATCATGATGTCAACGAAGATGATCTGGGGGTGGTGGTCGGCGATCTTCGACAGCGCTTCGAATCCGTCCGTCGCGGTGACCACATCGCAGCCTTCCTTCTTCAGCAGGGTTTCGGCGGTCCGGCGGATGGTCTTCGAGTCATCGATCACCATCACCTTCATGCCTTCCAGGCTGACCGCGCCTTGGTTCTGTTCCATTCGCAATCCCCACATGGGCGCGGCGACTTCCGGCCGCGCAATCCGTTAGCTATATCCCAGCCGTTGCTGGAACTGTCAAGCAAAGCGTGTTCCATGTTCAGTGCAAGCGCCCCCCGACGCGGCTACGACTGCCATCCGGACAACCCGGCTGACCGACTTTCGACCTCACTTGAACTCGACCGTCACGTCGACCGACGAGCCTGAACGCGCTGCTAGTATAGCCAGCCCTAGGGGTGTCGCACGCGGCCGCACTGCAGCAGCCTGCATTTGTGCAGATACGCGCTGCGGCCCACAGAATCACGCGTTGAAGCGCCACCGCAAAGTGACCCTTCGCGTCAAAATCCCACCGCCGCTGACACATCCAGCAACGGCAGAGCAGGCCCTGACGAGTGCACAAGCCGATGAACATCGATATCGCCGTGGTGATGGATCCGATCGGCGCCATCAAGATCAAGAAAGACTCCAGCTTTGCCATGCTGCTGGAGGCGCAGCGGCGCGGCCATCGCCTGCACTACGCCACCTCCGGCGCGCTGGCGATCGACGGCAGCATCGCGATGGCACGGCTGGCCGCGCTCACCGTGCGGGACGACCCACAAGGCTGGTACGAACTTGACGAACCGGTCTGGCGCCCGCTGTCGGAAATGCAGGCGGTGCTGATGCGGCGGGATCCGCCGTTCGATAGCCAGTACCTGTACGACACCCAGGTGCTGACCTTGGCCCAGCAACAGGGCTGTCTGGTCGTCAACGACCCGCAGGGCCTGCGCGACATGAACGAAAAACTGTTCGCCCTGCACTTCCCGCAGTGCTGTCCACCCAGCCGGGTCTCCCGCGACCCTGCGCGGTTGCGCGAGTTCATCGCCACCGAGCGCGACTGCGTGCTGAAGCCGCTTGATGGCATGGGCGGCCGTTCGATCTTTCGCGCGCGTGCCGACGATGACAATCTGAAGGTGATCCTCGAAACGCTGACCGCCGGCGGACAACAGCTCGCCCTGGTGCAACGCTACCTGCCGGAAATCCGTCAGGGCGACAAGCGCATCCTGTTGGTGGATGGCGAACCCGTGCCCTACGCGCTTGCGCGCATTCCGGCGGCGGACGATTTTCGCGGCAATCTGGCCGTGGGTGGACGCGGCGAAGGCCGGCCGTTGACCGAACGTGACCGCTGGATCGCCGCCGAGGTCGGGCCCGAGCTCAAACGCCGCGGCATGCTGTTCGTCGGGCTCGACGTGATCGGCGACTTCCTCACCGAGATCAACGTCACCAGCCCCACCTGCATCCGCGAGCTGGACGCCCAGTTCGGCCTCAACATTGCGGGAATGCTGTTCGACGCCATCGAGGCCCGACTGGCGTGAGCAATGCAGCAGTTGAGCCGACGGTCGTCTCCGAAGGCGACCGGCTCGGCGCCACCCTGGTGTTCTCTCTGATCGCCCACGGCGTCCTCGCGCTGGGTGTTGGTTTTGCGGTCGAGAACCCGGCGCCGCTGCGACCGACTCTGGATGTCATCCTGACGGAAACCCGCAGCACGACCGCGCCCGAGAAGGCCGATTTCCTTGCCCAGTCGAACCAGCAGGGCGGTGGCGATTCGGAAAAGCCCGAGCGCCCGGCGGAGCAGGTGTCCTCACCCGTCCCCAAGCTGACACCCGGACTGGCGCCAGCGCCGATCAGTGCTGCCGCTCCAGCGCCCGAGCGAGTGCGGGAACTGGCCGCAGTGACCACCACCAATGCCGATCAGCAGATCGCCGTCAGGGACCGTCAACCGACGCCCGATACCCAACTCCCAACCGCGCAGCATCTGGTCGAGCAGAGCATCGAGATGGCGCGCCTCGCCGCCGAAATCGATCGCGACAGCCAGACCTATGCGAAGCGACCGCGGCGCAAGTTCATTTCGGCCAACACGGCCGAATATGAGTTCGCCTCCTACATGCGCGCCTGGGTCGCGCGGGTCGAGCGCATCGGCAACCTGAATTACCCCGACGAAGCGCGCACCCGCAACCTGCAGGGCCAGCTGCTGATGACCGTCGCGGTGCGGCGGGATGGCTCGGTCGAACGTATCGACATCATTCGCTCCAGCGGCTACCCGATCCTCGATGAGGCCGCGCTGCGCATCGTCCGCCTGGGCGAGCCCTACCCTCCGCTGCCCGACAACAGTGAGAAGGTCGAGATCCTGCACATCACCCGGACTTGGGAATTCCTGCCGGGCAATGTGCTGCGCAATCGCTGAGCGGTGACGCCCGCGCCGGTCCTCCCCGCGGACGGCGCCGGCCCCGGTCGGCCTGATAGAATCCGCCACATGTCCGAACCCAGCTCACTGAGCAATCAACTGCTGATCGCCCTGCCCCAGCTGGACGACCCCAACTTCGCGCGCAGCGTCACTCTGATCTGTCGGCACGATGAGGAAGGCGCGATGGGCGTGACCATCAATCGCGCTTCCGACTACCACCTGGCCGAGGTTCTGGCCCAGTTGGGGATGGAGGATCGCTCGCGCAGCCTTGGCAGTCGCGAAGTCCTGCTGGGCGGGCCAGTGCACCCTGAGCGTGGCTTCGTGCTGCATGAAGACGATGGCCGCGATTGGGATTCGACCTATCGCGTTTCGGCCACGCTGAAACTCACCACCTCACGCGACATTCTGGCTTCGATGGCCAGCGGTGAAGGCCCCGGGCGCGCCCTGCTTGCGCTGGGCTGCGCCGGCTGGTCAGCAGGGCAGCTTGAAGAAGAGCTCGCTGCCAACGCCTGGTTGACCGTGCCGGCCAACGACTCGATCCTGTTCGACGTGCCGCTGGAACAGCGCTGGACGCGCGCCGCGCATTTGCTGGGCGTCGACCTGCGGCTGCTCACCGATTACGCGGGGCGCGCTTGAGCGAGGCTGCCGCGCCGGCGCCGGTGTGCGTAGTGGGCTTCGATGTCGGCGCCCGCCGCACCGGAGTCGCCGTCGGCAACACGATATCCGCTACCGCTCGTGCAATCGCCGTAGTGCAGACCCAGGCCAGCGGCCAACCCGACTGGAACGGCTTTGATCGCCTCGTGCGCGAGTGGGGCCCGCAGCTGCTGATCGTCGGTGAGCCGCTCACACTGGACGGCGAAGAACAGGCCGCCACTCGACGCGCCCGAGAGTTCGCACGCACGCTGGCGCAGCGCTACCAGCTGCCGGTGAGTCTGGTGGACGAGCGCTCCTCCTCCAAAGAAGCCGACCGCCGCTTCGCCGAGGCGCGCCGCAACGGCAGCGCCCGTCGCTCCCAGGCCGAGCTTCTGGACGCCATGGCCGCGCAGATCATCGTCGAGCGCTGGCTGGGCCACTCATTCTGATTGCTGGTACATCCACATGCCGAGCCTGCAGCACCACCCCGACGGCCGACTGCGTCATCTGATCACCCTCGATGGCCTTGAACGCCAGGAGATCGAATCACTGCTGGAACGCGCCCAGCAGCTTCGCGCCGTCGCCCTTGATGGCCGAAGCGCGTTGGATGCGTTGCGCGGGCGAACCATCGTCAATCTTTTCTTCGAGCCTTCCACCCGCACCCGCAGCTCGTTCCAGCTGGCAGCGCGGCGGCTGGGCGCCGAGGTGCTGAACTTCGACGTGGCACATTCGTCATCGCGCAAAGGCGAAAGCCTGCTCGACACCTTCCGCAACCTGCAAGCCATGGGCAGCGATCTGTTCGTGGTTCGAGTCGCAGAATCCGGCGTTCTCGATTCGCTGGCCGCCGCTGCCAACCCCGGCGTCAGCGTGGTGAATGCCGGCGACGGCCGCAGCGCGCATCCGACCCAGGGCCTGCTCGACATGTTGACGATTCGCCAGCACAAGGGCGCAGACTTCAGCGCCCTCACCGTGCTGCTGGTCGGCGACATCCTGCACTCGCGGGTCGCCCGCTCCGATCTGCCTGCCCTGCGTACGCTGGGTGTGGGCCAGATCCGCGTCTGCGCGCCGGCAACACTGCTGCCGACTGATCACACTCTGGACGGCTGCACCCAGATCGACGACTTCGACGCTGCTCTGGAGGGCGTCGACGTGGTGATGATGCTGCGCCTGCAGCGCGAGCGCATGGAAGAAGGCCTGATCAGTTCGCTGGAGGACTACCACCGCAACTACGGCCTGAGCCCGGAGCGACTGCGGCGGGCGAAGCCCGATGCAATCGTCACTCACCCGGGGCCGATGAACCGCGGCGTCGAAATCGACGATGCCGTCGCCGACGGCCCGCAGTCGGTGATCCTGCAGCAGGTGTCCAACGGCGTGGCGGTGCGGATGGCGGTGATGGAGCGCTTGCTTTATAGAGCCGGCGCCAATTATCCGTGAACTTCAAGCGCCGCCAGCGGTCAAGGTTTCGGTCTTGGATCGGAGGTGTGGCAAATGGAAGCAGTTGACGGTCGGAGCTTGAGTCGAGACGCGCTGCAC